>JAHEDO010000046.1 GCA_024641185.1 Burkholderiaceae bacterium
CGAACCCGCCCCCGAACCCGCGCCCGAACCCGCGCCCGAACCCGCGCCCGAACCCGCGCCCGAACCCGCGCCCGAACCCGCGCCCGAACCCAGCCGGCAGCCGGCAGCCGCGGTGCGATCGCGGGAAGGGCGCGATCGCCTCCTGGCGATCCTTGCCGACGGCCCGTTGAGTTCCAGACCGTTGCTCGAGGCGCGCGAAGCGATGCCCGGCTGGGACGAGGTGCTGGCCGCGCTCCACCACAGCGCATCGCACGCGCTGCGCGTCTGGCCGGCCGAAGTGGTCTTCGACCGGGTCAGGCTGCGTCACGCGCTCGACGCGCTGCGGGCGCGCGCGGCGGGGGTGCCGATGCGCGGGGTCTTTCGCACCGCGCGCGAGTGGTATCGCTGGGATCCGGAGGCGGTCGAGCCCTGGCGACCGACGCATTGGCGCCTGGATTCGCGGCTGGAGTGTGCGCTCACTGGCGAAGAAATCGACACCGTATTGAGTTCGGCGATCGAGGTCTCAGCCTAACTGCTTCCTTTGGCGGGCCCTTGCCGCCGGTTGGCGTCCCCCAAGTCGATGCCCGCCGGTCGGCATTCTGGCGACGCTCGTCAGACTCGCATGCGGGTTGAAACCGCGGTTGCCGACACAATCTATGGATCAGTGTCGCCGAGGTCAGCCATGCAGATGATTTACAACAGCCCGAACTACTGCGTCGTCGAATTCAAGGACGTCGAGGGAGATCTTGGCGGCTTCGAGATCATGGACAAGACCGCGCGCCGTGAGATCTTCATCGGCGGGGCGCTGGCCAGTCGCTTCCGCGTGAACGTGTCGGAACTGATCGCCGCCGAGCCGTCCGTCGAGGAGGTCGACGCGTTCCTGAGCCAGTTCGACGGGCTGATGCAGCAGCCGATGACGCTGCACTGACCGCGCCCGGGGTCGTGCAGGCGCTCGCATCGCGCGGGCGCCCGCTTTCGCCTACATCTGTTCCCAGGGCAGCCCTTCGAAGCGCCAGCCGTTGAGCACGCCGCGCTGGCGATGCTCGTTCAGATCGCCCTCGAATCCGTGCACCACGTTGTAGACGCGCTTGAAGCCCGCGTCCTCCAGCGCGTGGCCGGCTTCCAGCGAGCGCTTGCCGCTGCGGCAGATCAGGATGACCGGGCGCTCGTGGGAGTGGCCGGCCAGCTTGCGCACGTCGGCGACGAAGTGGGGGTTCTTCTCCCAGTCGGGGCCGTCGTACCAGGGCACCAGCACCGAGCCGGTGGCATGCCCGACGAAGAAGAACTCCGCGTCGCTGCGGCAGTCGACCAACAGCGCGTCGGGCTCGTGCCTGAGGAATTCGGCGGCTTGCTTGGGTAGGAGATGTTCCATGACGTTGGTCCGGCGAGTGACGCGTGGGCCCGCGGCGGGCGGGCGCTAGCGCATGAAGCGTATCAGGTAGAGCGACAGTACCGGGAACAGCAGCAACAGCGTGGTGCGGATGAAATCGCTGACCAGGAACGGGAGCACCCCGCGGTAGCTTTCGGCGATCGGCGTTTCCTTGTCGATGCCGTTGACGACATAGACGTTCAGTCCCACCGGCGGGGCGATCAGCCCGATCTCCACCACCATCAGCACCAGGATGCCGAACCAGATCGCCTTCTCTTCGGTCGGCAGTCCGAGGTCCAGCCCGATCACCAGCGGGAAGAAGATCGGGATCGTGAGCAGGATCATCGACAACTCGTCCATCACGCAGCCGAGCAGCACGTAGAACACCAGTATCGCGGCGACCACGGCGAGCGGCGGCCAGTTCAGCGCTCCCACTGCCGCGGCCAGCTCATTGGGCGCCTGCGTGAGCGCGAGCGCCGAGTTCAGCATGTCGGCACCCAGGAAGATCATGAAGATCATCGCGGAGGCTTCGGCCGTCGAGAAGAAGCTCTGCCCGAACTTCGCCCAGGTCATTTCACCGCGGGCGATCGCGGTGACGAAGGTGGCGGCCGCGCCGACCGCCGCGCCCTCGGCCGGCGTGAACACGCCCCCGTAGATGCCGCCGAACACCAGGAAGAAGATCGCCGCGATCGGCCAGACACCCTTGGCGCTGTCCCAGAGATCGCCGCGCGATACGTTGTCGTGCTCGGGCGCGTGGCCGGGCACGAGGCGAACGTAGATCCCGATCGCCACGATGTAGCCGAGCATCGCGATGAGGCCGGGGATCAGCGCGGCCGCGAAAAGCTTGGCGATGTTCTGCTCGGTCAGGATCGCGTAGACGACCAGAATGACGGACGGAGGGATCATGATCCCCAGCGTCCCGCCGGCCGCGACGGTCGCCGTCGCCAGCCGGCCCGAGTAACCGTGACGCTTCATCTCGGGCAGCGCCACCGAACCGATCGTCGCAGCGGTCGCAATGGACGAGCCGCAGACCGAGCCGAACGCCGCGCAGGCCACCACCGAGGCCATCGCGAGCCCGCCGCGGAAGTTGCCGAGCAGCGCCGCGGCGAACTTGAACAGCGCCCGCGACAGGCCTCCCTGCGTGGCGAACTGCCCCATCAGCAGGAACAGCGGGATCACCGACAGGTCGTAGCTGGAGAAGCGCGCGTAGGCGTAGGTCTTCAGGTGCGCTGCGACCGGCAGCCAGCCGGCCTGCAGCAGGTAGCCGATGAACCCGGCGGCGAACATCGCAACCGCGATCGGCACGCGCGCCGCCATCAGCACGAGCATGACCACGAACAGCAGCAGCGCCAGTGTCAGCGGATTCATCTCAGGGCTCCTGCCGCAGCGCGCCCTCGGGCACCGGGTTGTGCGTCGGCGGGCCCCCGTGCGCGCCGCTGCGCCCGGTGATCGCGGTGTAGAGCGCCATCAGCGCGGCGATGCCCAGGGGCAGCGAGATCGCCGCGTACGCGTACCAGTCGGGCCACTGCATCAGCATCGTCACCGAGCCGTACCGGCGCTGCTCGATCGCGCCGAGCCCGGTGCGCCAGGCGATCAGGCCGAGCATCAGCGCGATCAGCAGCGCGCCGAAGCGGTCCAGCAGGTCGCGCGTGCGCTGCGTCGCCTTGGTCGTGAAGAAATCGACGATGATGTTCTCGCCGCGCCACTGGCAGATCGGCAGGAAGCAGGCGACCACGATCGCCATTCCGTATTCGACGAGTTCGGTGTCGCCGAGCAGCGGGCTGTTGAAGAGCCAACGTCCGACGATGCTCGCGGTCGTGATCAGCGTGATGGCGACCACGACGACACCACCGACGATCGCCAAGGCCTTCGCCAACCACTCGAACATTCGTTCCATGATCGTTTCCCCGCCCTGCTCTCGCCGGCCGCCGTCGGAGCCGCGGTGGTCCGAGAGCCAGGCATCTTAGCAGCGGCCGGTGCTGCGTTCACTTCGGCGCGGTGTCCGCCCGGTGCTTTCGCAGCAGCTCCGCCGCGTGCCGGAAAGCGGTGTTCGCCGCGGGCATCCCACAGTAGATCGCGGACTGCATGAGCAGCGCCTCGAGCTCGCCTGCGTCGAGTTCGGCGGCCAGTCCGTTGGCGACGTGCAGTCGAAACTCGTCCCAGCGCGCCTGGGCCAGCAGCTGCGCGATCACCAGAAGCCGCCGGGTCCGGTCGTCGAGGGCCGGGCCGGTCCAGACCTCGCCCCAGGCATAACGGGTGATCAGGTCGTCGAAGCCGGCGGTGAAATCGTCGCCGCTCGAGCGCCGCTCGTCGACGTAGGCGTCGCCCATGACCTGTCTGCGTCGGGTCAGCCCCTCGTCGAAACGGTCGTTCTCGCCGCGATGGCGGCCCGTGACGCTCGTCGGGGCGTCGTTGCCGAGCAGGAAGCGCACCACCGCGTCGGCGTAGCGCCCGGGTTCCTCCGACGGGGATAAGTGCGCGGTGGGCAGCTCGAGGTATTGCGCGTTCGGGATCGTCTGCGCAATCCATCGGCCCTGCTCGGGCGGCGTCGACGGGTCGAAGCTGCCCGCGACCACCAGGGTCGGCGTCTGAATGCCGGGCAGCAGAGGCTGCAGCCGCATGTCGCGGATCGCGGTGCAGCAGCCGATGTAGCCCGTCGGTTCGATCGACAGCAGCGTCTGCCGCACCGTTGCGTAGTGCTCGGTGTTCCTGGCCGCGTAGGCCGGGGTGAAGAAGCGCCCGATCACCGCGTCGGCGATCGCAGCCATGCCCCCGGAGCGGATCGCCGCGATCCGCTCTGCCCACATGCCGGGGTCGACCCGGGCCGACGTATTGGACAGCACCATCCTCTCGATGCGCTCGCCCGTGGTGCCGGCGAGCTGCATGCCGATCATGCCGCCGATCGACAGGCCCAGGTAGCGGAACCGCTTCAATCCGAGCGTGTCGGCGACGGCGAGCACGTCGCGCGCGAGCTGTTCCATCTGGTACTCGCCATCGGGCGCGTCCGAGGCGCCGTGGCCGCGCTTGTCGATCCGCACCACTCTGAAGAAGCGCGTCAGCGCCCCGATGACCGGGTTCCACATCGCGTGGTCGCTGCCGAGCGAGCCGACCACCATCAGCGGCGGCGATTCCGCCCGCCCGTCGATGCGCCAGTAGATCCGGGCGCCGTCACTGTTCACGAAGGGCATCGCAGGCTCCTGTCCGTTTCGATCGGATGAGGCCGGAATGTATCGCATCGACCTGCCAGCGCAAACAAGGGACGGGGTTCGCCGGCCGACGACCCTCTGCGGGTGTGGCGAAGCGTAGCGAGGCGTGCGCGTGCCGCGTGGCCATTTGCGCCGCGCGGCCCGTGCCGCGAATACAATGCGGTGCATCCGTGGGCACCGGCGGCGCCGTTGTCCCGGGGTGCCGGAGCCAGCGGGGCCATCCGAGCCAGCGAAAACAGAACCAAAGGGAGACGATCAATGAAGTTGAAGCACCTGCTCATAGCGGCCGCCGTTGGCGCCAGCGCCTGCACCTCGGCGTTCGCGCAGACGGTCACGCTGAAGTTCCACACGTTCATGCCGCCGGCGTCCAATGTCTGGAAGGGCATGCTCGGGCCCTGGATGGACAAGGTCGAGAAAGACTCCGGCGGGCGCATCAAGTTCGAGCGCTACCCCGCGATGCAGCTCGGCGGCACGCCGTTCAACCTATACGACCAGGCCAAGGACGGCGTTGTCGACGTCGTCTGGACGCTAGTGGGCAATACACCCGGGCGCATGCCACGCACCGAGGTGTTCGAGCTGCCGTTCATCATGACCAACGCCGAGGCAACGTCGCGCGCGCTCTGGGACTACGTGCAGGCCGACGCGAAGGACGAGTTCAAGGACGTGCACCTGGTCGCGACGCACGTGCACGGCCCGGGCGTCATCCACACCAGGGACAAGCAGATCAACGAGGTCGCCGACCTCAAGGGCCTGAAGATGCGGGGCCCGACGCGCCTGGCGACTTACCTGCTCAAGACGTTGGGCGCCACCCCGGTGGGCCTGCCGTTGCCGCAGATCCCCGACGCACTGTCCAAGGGCGTGATCGACGGTTGCGTGATCCCCTGGGAGGTGGTGCCGGACGTGAAGGTTCAGGAGCTCACGAAGTTCCACTCGGAGTTCGACCCGAGCCAGCCCGCGCTCTACACGACGACCTTCGTGATCGCGATGAACAAGGCCAAGTACGATGCGCTGCCGGCCGACCTGAAGAAGGTGATCGACGCCAACTCCGGTCCCGACACCTCGGCCTGGCTGGGCAAGGTCCAGGAAGGCAACGACCCGAAGGGCCGCAAGAGCGCTGAGGACCGCAAGAACACGATCACGCGCTTCTCGGCGGCCGAGTACGAAAACTTCCGCAAGGCCTCCGCGCAGGTCGACGACGACTGGGTCAAGGAGATGAACGGCAAGGGCTTCAACGGCAAGCAGCTCCTCGACGACGCCCGCGCGCTGATCAAGAAGTACACGAAGTAGGCGCGGCGCCCGCCTTCGGCGCGCTCGGCGACGCCCCGGCGGCGACATCGTCCGGGCGTCGCGGCCGCGCGCCACCCCGGCGATCCGAAGCGGATGTCCGCGCTGCCGATCCCGGAGGGTTTCCGGGCGAAGTGCGACTCCGGGCGAAGCGCGCCTGACTGCCGCAGGCCTGCGCCTGCCGGTCAGGGCGCTCCGATCTGGAATGCCAGGATAGCGATCAGCGTCGGGAGTGCCGCGGCTGTGATCAGCCCTATGGGGCTGATCGACTCGTCGCGAAAGTGTCCCTTCAGGATCGAGAATCCTGCCGGGTTCGGCGCGTTGGCGATCACGGTCAGGCCGCCGCCGGTCACCGCGCCGGCGACCATCGCGTACTTGAACTGATCCGACACGCCTTCGACCAGCGAACCGAGATAGGTGAGCGCGGCGTTGTCGGTGATCGCGGTCAGCGCGGTGGCGCCGTAATACAGCGCGGTCGGACTGAGCTGGAGCAGCACCGCCTCGAGCCACCATCTCTGATACCCGCCCAGCGTGACCAGGCCGGCCAGGAAGAACGCGACCAGCAGACCCTCGCGCAGGATCAGCCTGTCCTGATAGCGCTTGTACGCCTCGGTGAAGCCGAGGAAGAACAGGAACAGACCCAGAAACACGGCGGGGTGATGAGAGAAGACCACGACGCCGGCCAGGAACAGCAGGTGCATCGCCATCACCAGCACGGGCATTTCGCCGCGATCGGTGCGCGGCGACGGTGGCGAGAGCTCGCGCAGCTCCTCGCGGAACAGAAACGTGATCACGGCCGCCGTGGTGAACACCGCGATCGCCGCGCGCCACCCGAAGGTGGTGATCATGAAGTGAAAGTCGAAGCCCCATTTGCGCGCGACCATCAGGACCGGCGGCGCGGCGTAGGGCGTGAGCACGCCGCCGATGGACACGTTGACGAACAGCGCGCCGATCGTCGCGTATTTCAGCTTTTCGGAGACGCGCAGCTTGAAGATCGCCTCGCGCAGCAGCAGCGCTCCCAGCGTCATCGCCGCGGGTTCGGTGATGAACGAGCCGAGCAGCGGCACCATGGACAGCGACACGAAGTAGGTCGCGACCGAGCGGCGCAGCGGGATCATCGTGGCGATCGCGCGAACCGCGAGCCCGGCAAGGTGCAGGATCGGGCGGCTCGCGGCGATCACCATGATCGCGAACACGAACAGCGGTTCGGTGAAGTTGCGGCTGTCGAGGTACTTCACCCCCGCGCCGACGCCCTCGTGCACGCCGATGAAGATGCACAGGATGAACGCCCAGAAGCCGAACACCACTTCGACCTCGGCGAGCAGGTGCCATGTGCCCGAGTGCGCGGAGTCGAGGTGTGCGAGCCGCGCGAAGAACTTGGTCGAGAAGGTATGGATGATCGCGATCGCGAACAGGGCCGCGGCGATGATCTCCAGCGTGCTGGGCTGTAGGTTTGTCACTTTTTATATGTCTCCGTGGGCGGATGGTACGACAGCGCGCAACCGAGTGTCGAACACGCCGGTATTTGCTATCTTGACGGCATGAACGTGATCATCGTGGGAGGCGGCATCGGCGGGTTGTCCCTCGCGCTGCTGCTGCACCAGCGCGGCATCGTGCCCACCGTCTTCGAGGCGGCGCCCGAGGTCCGGCCGCTGGGAGTGGGAATCAACGTGCAACCGAGCGCAGTGGTCGAGTTGGCGATGCTCGGCCTGCTCGAGCGGCTGTCGGCGACCGGCATCCAGACCGCAGAGGTCTGCTACTTCAATCGCCACGGCCAGCTCATCTGGCGCGAGCCACGCGGCCTTGCGGCGGGCTACCTGGTGCCCCAGTTCTCCATTCACCGCGGCGAGCTGCAGATGCTGCTGATGCAGGCGGTGGTCGAGCGCATCGGTGCGCAGGCGGTGGCGACCGGCTGGGAAGCGGTGTCGGTCGATCCTGACGCCGGCGAGGTCAGCCTGCGCAACAAGGCGCTCGGGCAGGAGCTCGTGCGGCGGGCCGACGCCATCGTCTCGGCCGACGGGATCCACTCCGTGGTGCGTCACCAGTTCTATCCGAACGAGGGGCCGCCGCGCTTCTCGGGCCACATTCTGTGGCGCGCGACCACGATCGGCACGCCGTTCCTGACGGGGCGCAGCATGGTGATGGCCGGCCACGCCGACCAGAAGCTCGTCACCTACCCGATCTCGAAGAAGCTGGCAGACGAGGGGCGCTCGTTGATCAACTGGATCGCGGAACTGAAGGTGTCTGGCAAGACGCCGCCAAAGCACGATTGGAACCGGGAAGTGCCGCTCGAGAGGTTCGCGGCCCCCTTCGCCGACTGGAAGTGGGACTGGCTCGACGTACCGGCGCTGTTTCACGGCGCGCAGAAGTACTTCGAGTTCCCGATGGTCGACCGCGACCCGCTGCCGCGCTGGTCCCACGGCCGGGTGACGCTGCTCGGCGATGCGGCGCATCCGATGTACCCGATCGGCTCCAACGGCGCGTCGCAGGCGATTCTCGACGCGAGGGCGCTCGCCGACGCCATCGCGGGCAGTACCGCGGCCGGCCTTCCCGACGCGTTCGAACGCTACGAGGCCGACCGGCTGCCGAAGACCGCGAAGATCGTCATGGCCAACCGGGCGCAGGGCCCCGACCATGTGATGCAGTTGTTCGAGGAGCGCGCGCCCGGCGGGTTTGCCGACGTGCACGACGTGGCCTCGCAGCAGGAGCTCGAGGAGATCGCCGCGGGCTACAAGCGGGTGGTCGGTCTCGACATCGAGACCGTGAACGCAACCGTCAAGGCGGGGGCGATCAACGTTCCCTCGGGACCGAAATGAAGATCGCCATTCTCGACGACTACCAGGACTGCGTTCGCACGCTCGCCTGCTTCGCCAGACTCGACGGACACGAGGTCGTCGTGCTCAACGAGACGCTCGCGGATCCCCGGGAACTCGCCGCCCGGCTCGCCGGGGTGCAGGCGCTGGTGCTGATCCGAGAGCGGACCCGTCTGACCCGCGAACTGATCGGGCTGCTTCCGGACCTGCGGGTCGTCAGCCAGACCGGTCGCGCCGGGCCGCACATCGACATGGACGCCTGCAACGAGCGCCGGATCGCGGTCGTTGCCGGAAGCGGCTCGCCGTACGCGCCGGCGGAGCTGACCTTCGCGCTGGTGCTCGCCGCGATGCGCGGCATTGCCGCGGAGAACGCCGCGTTGCGTGCCGGCCGCTGGCAGACGCTGCTCGGGCGCACCGTGCGCGGAAAGACGCTCGGCGTGCTCGGCTACGGCAACATCGGCAAGCTCGTCGGCCAGTACGGCGCCGTGTTCGGCATGCGCGTCGTCGCGTTCGGGCGCGAGGGCTCGCTGGCGCGCGCCCGCGCCGACGGCGTCGCGACTGTCGCGAGCCGGCGCGAGCTGTTCGCGGTCAGCGACGTCCTCAGCGTGCACCTGCGCCTGGCCCCCGAGACGCGGGCGGCGATCGGGCCGGACGACTTCGGCGCGATGCCCGCCGGCGCGCTGTTCGTCAACACCAGCCGTGCCGAGCTGGTCGCGCCCGGCGCGCTGCTCGCCGGACTCGATGCGGGGCGCCCTGCGATGGCGGCGATCGACGTCTTCGAGCACGAGCCGACCATCGCGGACCCGCTGATCGCGCATCCGAACGTGCTGACCACGCCGCACATCGGTTACGTCGAGCGCGACAGCTACGAGCTCTACCTCGGCACCGCGTTCGACAACCTGCTCGCGTTCGCCGCCGGGCACCCGACCGGTCTGGTGAATCCACAGGCGCTGGCCGGCTGAAGCGGCCCGGCGGGCGGCGACGAGATGCCCGCGACCGCGCTCGCGCTGGTCCTGTTCGCCGCGGTCATCCACGCGACCTGGAACCTGATCCTGAAGAAGGCGCAGGCCGACCCGGTCTGCTTCTCCTGGCTCGCGGCCAGCGGGGGCGCGCTGATGATCGGGCCGGTCGCGCTGGCGCTGCACTGGGAGCAGTTGACGGGGCTCGGGACGGCCGAGTGGGTCGCGGTGCTGGCCAGCGGCGTGCTGCACGTCGCCTATTTCATCGTGCTGCAGATCGGCTACAAGGCCGGCGACCTGTCGGTGGTCTATCCGGTGGCGCGGGGCGTCGGCCCGCTGCTCTCGGCGATGGCGGCGATCGTGCTGCTGGGCGAGCAGGCGACGATGGGCTCGGTCGCGGGCCTTGCGCTGATCGTCGGCGGCACCTTCACGATCGCGGGCGGTGTCGCGATCGTGCGCGGGAACTGGTCGCCGCGCGCGCGTGCGAGCCTGATCTGGGGCGCGCTGACCGGCGTGCTGATCGCCGGCTACACGGTGAACGACGGCCGGGCGGTCAGGCTGCTGGGGGTCGCGCCGCTGCTCTTCTACTGGCTCTCGGACGCGTCGCGCTCGCTGCTGCTGGTGCCCGCGGTGTTGCGGCGGCGGGCGCTGCTGCGCGCGACGCTCGCGGCGTCGTGGCGCCCGGCGCTCGCGGTCGCGCTGCTCTCGCCCATCGGCTACATCCTGGTGCTGCAGGCGATGACGATCGCGCCGATCAGCCACGTCGCGCCCGCGCGGGAGGTGTCGATGCTGATCGCGGCCTTCCTCGGTGCAAGAATGCTCAGCGAGGGCGAACTCGCGCGCCGGCTCGCGGGGGCCGCGCTGATCGCGGCGGGCGTGGTGTCGCTGGCGCTGGCCGGCTGACGCCGCGTTCAGATCTGCCGCAGCCAGATCTCCCCGACGGTGTGGTCACGCCGCTTGCGAAGCACCACGTTGGCGCGCTCGCGGGTCGGCTGGATGTTCTCGCGAAGGTTGACCAGATTGATCTGTCGCCAGATGCCGCGGGCGACCTCGTGGGCCTCGGATTCCGACAGTTCGCGGTAGTGGTGGAAATAGGACGCCGGATTCTGGAACACGGTGCGCTGCAGCGCGCGAAACCGCTTCACGTACCAGGCCTCGATGTCGGCCTCGTCGGCGTCGACGTAGAGCGAGAAATCGAAGAAGTCCGACACGATGATGCTCGGCGTGTGCGCCCGCCCCGGGTCGACGACGCCGGTCTGCAGCACATTCAGCCCTTCGAAGATCAGGATGTCGGGCTGGCTCACCATCTGCATCTGGCCGGGGAGGATGTCGTAGGCCGCGTGCGCGTAGACCGGCGCACCGACTTCCAGCTCGCCGGCCTTGATCGCCGCCAGGAACTGGACCATCCGGTGCCGGTCGTAGCTTTCCGGAAAGCCCTTGCGCTGCATCAGCCCGCGCTCCTCGAGCACCGCGTTCGGGTACAGGAAGCCGTCGGTGGTGACCAGCGCCACCCGCGGGTGGTCGGGCCAGCGCGAAAGCAGCGCCTGCAGGGTGCGCGCGAAGGTGCTCTTGCCGACCGCGACGCTGCCCGCGATCGCGATCACGTAGGGACGGTGGCCGACAAGGCGCCCCAGGAATTCGTCCTTGACGCCGTCCAGGCTGCGCGCCGACCGGAAATGCAGGTTGAGCAGACGCGACAGCGGCAGGTAGATCTTCACGACGTCGTCCAGCGAGACCTGTTCGTTGATGCCCTGCAGCGCCGTCAGGTCGCCCTGCGACAGCGTGAGCGGCGTGCTCGAGCGCAGCTTGGCCCACTCCTCGCGGGCGAAGCGCGCGTACGCGGAGAATTCGCCGGACTCGTCGTTCATCTCGTCTTCGCTAGCGGGTCGACGCCGAGCTTCGCGAGCGCGTCGCGCACGGCCATGCCGACCGCCAGTCCCTCGGCGCCGGCGGCCGCGTTCAGGTGGGTGATCACCCCGTGATCCCTGCCGTCGGCGGCATCGCCGATCCGCGCGGACAGGTGCGAGTAGACCGCGCAGGCCACGCCGCGCGGCTCCAGCAGGGATAGCGCGACCATTCCTGCCCCGTCCTTGCCGACGCCGGCGTCGTTGAAGAACACCGCGTGCGGTGGCGCCGGCTGCTCGAGCACGAACCCGGCCGCCGAACCGCCGCCGTGCGAACCCGAAACGACGACCTGCCCGGCGCACGGCGCACCGATGTGGGCGATCGAATCGAGGAGGACGAGCTGTCGGGCGCGGGTCATCGGCGAAAGGGGCGCCCGGGGAAGGCGGACGAGCCGACACGATAGCATCGCCGGATACGCCGCGGTGCAGCGCTGTTCACGAAGCGGCACGCAGGGCAGGGCTTCGTGCTAGCCTGACCCTGCGCGGGCATTCCCGGAGAACAGGCCTTGCAGCAGCCCCAAGCGAAGCAGGAGGTCGAGCCGGCACTGCTGGAGATTGCCGGCGCGCTGGCCGCCGAACTGCATGGTGCGCCGGGCGGCGAACCGGGGACCGCGGCGCGACTGCGGCTGAGCGACTCGCTGGACGGCGAACTGGGACTCGACAGTCTCGCCCGTGTCGAACTGCTGTTCAGGGTGCAGAGAGCCTTCGGGGTCGACCTTCCCGAGGCCACGCTCGAGCGCGCCGAGACGCTTCAGGACATCGCCGACGCGGCCAGCCGCCGGAGCGCCCGGCGAACCGTCAGCGAAGGCGCCGGCGCCCGCAGCGACCGGGCAACCGGTCGACGCGCGCACCCTGGTCGAAGTGCTCGAATGGCACCTCGAGCGGCAGCCCGAGCGCACGCAGATCACGCTGCTGGGCGACGAGGGCGAGCTCGGCATCAGCTATCGCGCGCTGGCGCAGGCGGCGGGGCGGGTCGCTGCGGGCCTGCAGCAACGCGGGCTGGCGCCGGGCCAGACGGTGGCGATCATGCTGCCCACGTCGCCGGACTACTTCTACGTCTACTTCGGCATCCTGCTGGCGGGAGGCGTGCCGGTGCCGATCTACCCGCCCGCGCGCCTGGCGCAGATCGAAGAGCACGTGCGTCGCCACGCGCGCATCCTGGCGAACGCGCGGGCCGCGATGATGGTCACGGTCAAGCAGGGCCGGGCGGTTGCGCATCTGCTGCAGGCCCAGGTCGAGTCGCTGCGCGCGGTGGTGAGCGCCGACGAGCTGCTCGAGGAACGGGGCGCGCCGCAGCGGGTGCCGGTCGGCGCCTCCGATACCGCCTTCATCCAGTACACGTCGGGGAGCACGGGCGACCCCAAGGGCGTGGTGCTGACGCACGCGAACCTGCTCGCCAACCTGCGCGCGATGGGCCCCGGGCTGGGCGTCAGGCCCGACGACGTGTTCGTGAGCTGGCTGCCGCTGTATCACGACATGGGCCTGATCGGCGCGTGGCTGGGCACGCTGTACTACGGACTGCCGCTGGTCGTGATGTCGCCGCTCGCCTTCCTCGCCCGCCCGGTGCGATGGCTGCGCGCGATCCAGGACTACCGCGGCACGCTGTCGGCGGCGCCCAACTTCGCCTACGAGCTGTGCGCAAGGAAGATCGACGATGCCGAGCTGCAGGGGCTCGACCTGAGCAGCTGGCGGCTCGCGGCCAACGGCGCCGAAGCGGTGCTGCCGGAAACGCTGGCGCGGTTTCGCGACCGCTTCGCGCCGTACGGCCTGCGGCCCGAGGCGATCACGCCGGTCTACGGGCTGGCGGAATGCTCGGTCGGTCTGGCGTTTCCGCCGCCGGGCCGTGGTCCGAGGATCGATTCGGTCCGGCGCGATGCCTTCGTCGCCGACGGGCAGGCGCTGCCCGCCGTTCGCGACGACCCGGCGGCGCTGCGCTTCGTGTCCTGTGGTCACGCGATCCCGGGACACGCGCTGCGCGTCGTCGATGCGCAGGGACGTGCGCTCGCCGAGCGGCTCGAGGGCCGGCTCGAGTTCAGGGGGCCGTCGGCGACCGCCGGCTACCTCGACAATCCGAAGGCCAACGCGCAGCTCCTGCGCGACGGTTGGCTCGACACCGGGGACCGTGCCTACATCGCCGACGGCGAGCTCTTCATCACCGGGCGGGTCAAGGACATCGTGATCCGGGGCGGACGCAACATCTATCCGCACGAGGTCGAGGAGGTGGTCAGCGAGGTGGTCGGCGTCAGGAAGGGCTGCGTCGCGGTGTTCGGCAGCCCCGATCCGGCCAGCGGCACCGAGCGTCTGGTGGTGCTGGCCGAGAGCCGCGAACAGGCGCCCGAATCGCGCGAGCGGGTTCGTGCGGCGATCGCCGACCGGGTGCTCGCGGTGCTCGGCGAACCGGCCGACGTGATCGCGCTCGCCCCACCGCACACGGTGCTCAAGACATCGAGCGGAAAGATCCGTCGATCGGCCTGCCGCGAGCTGTTCGAGTCCGGCCGCGTCGGCGCGCACCAGCGCGGCGCGCGCTGGCAGATCGCGAGGCTCGCGCTGTCGGCGGCGCCCGCGCTGGCGCGGCGAACGCTGAATATCGCCGGCAGCGCGCTCTACGCGGCATGGACCTTCCTGTGGTTCGCGCTCCTCGCCCCGACGACCTGGCTGCTGACAGCGCTGGCGTGGCGCCCGGAGATCGCCTGGGCGATCAGCCATCGGGCGGCGCGGGCGCTGGTGCGGCTGAGCGCGACGCCCTTCTCGGTCGAGGGCCTGGAGCACCTGCCGCGCGACGGAGCCTGCGTGCTGGTCGCCAACCATTCGAGCTACGCGGATGGCGTCGTGCTGGTGGCGGCGCTGCCGCGGCGGGCCGGCTTCGTCGCCAAGCGTGAACTGCTCGCGCAGCCGATCGCGCGGATCTACCTCGCGCGGATGGACGCCGAGTTCGTCGAGCGCTTCGCCGCTCACCAGAGCGTCGAGGACGCCGGGCGCCTGCAGGCGCAGGTCAAGACCGGCCGGGCGCTGATGTTCTTTCCCGAGGGCACCTTCACCGTCGTGGCGGGGTTGCGCCCGTTCAGGCTCGGGGCGTTCGTCGCCGCGGCCAACGCGGGTGTGCCGGTCGTACCGATCGCGATCAACGGCACGCGGCGACTGCTGCCCGGTGAACGCTGGTGGCCGACGCGCAGCGCGGTCCGTGTGGTCATCGGCGCTCCGATCGCGGCGCCGCCGGATGCGTCCGATCCGTTCACCGCCGCGATCGCGCTGCGCGACGCCGCGCGCGCGCACATCCTGGCGCACTGCGGGGAACCCGACCTGTCCCGACGCGGCGCGTGAGCGTCCGGCGCGCGAGGTCTGCGCGCACGAGGTCTGCGCGCATGCGACGGCGCTAGGAGAACAGCGCCCTGAAGTCCTCCGGAATCTGCACCGCACGGATCCGCGCGGCGTCCTGCGGATCGGGCCGGGCGAAGATCCGCAGCTCGAAACCGTCGACCAGCACCGTGTCGGCGCGCCGGATCTGGTGCGCGATCCTGAAGGTCTTGCCGGTCCATTCGCTGACGCTCGAGTGGATCTCGATCGTTTCCCCGTGCGTGGCGGGCGAACGAAAGGTCGCGCCCACGTCGACCAGGGGCCCGACGATCAGCCCCTGCTCGCGTCGCACACGGACGATGTCGTAGCCCGAGCCGTGCCACATCTGGTGGGTCGCGAGGTCGAACCAGCGAAAGAAGTTCGGGTAGAAGACGATGCCGGCCGGATCGCAGTCGCCGAAGCCGACCAGCACCTGGAGCACGAAGGTCTTCAACTCAGCACCCCCGTTCGAGCGCGGACAGCGGGCCCGGAGACTGCCCGAATCGCGCCGAGATCGCGGCCGAGGCCGCGTCCATCTGCGTCATCGTGCCCTCGTCGATCGGCAACAGCACTTCGCGCTTCGCGCGCGAGATGCGTTCGGGGTCGCCAGGCATCAGAACGCCGCCGAGCTCGCGTCCGACGTCCGAGAGCTTCGCGGACTTGACCCAGTCGACGAACCCGCGAGCCTCCTGCTCGAAACGCTCGCCGGTACCGAGCTTCTCCGGGTCGAAGACGAGCGTGAGCATGTTGTTCCAGATCGCGTACTTCATCGTCATGTTCGGCGGCTGCGCGGTCTCGCCGCCGGTGAGCGCCGCGCCGAGCAGCTCGCACACCATCGCCAGCGCGTAGCCCTTGTGGTTGGCGAAGGGCATCAGCGCGCCGTGCGGACCCTCGGGCGGCTCGAACATCACGGCCGGGTC
>JAHEDO010000256.1 GCA_024641185.1 Burkholderiaceae bacterium
CGCCCCGGAATCCTCCGGTCGGCGGGCCCTCCGACAGCCCGACTGTGCCCGCGTCGACGACGCGGTCAGTGGCTCCCCATCCCGCTCTTCAGCTGCTCTTCGATCTTCGTCAGATTGAACGAGCCGGGCGACTGGCTGGGCGGGTAGTCCTTCATGCTGATCAGGAACTTCGCGGCCAGCCCCTGCAGCGGCACGATCACGAACGCCCGGTCGAGGAACCAGTCGTTGTACGTGTTCGAGTTGTGCTGTGCGCGCTCGAACGGATCGCGGCGCAGGTTGAACAGCAATGGCACGCGCAGTTCGGTGAACGGCTCGCGCCAGACGCCGAAGGCGACGCCGCGGTTCTCCAGGAAGACCACCTTCCAGTCCTGGTAGCGGATCGCCACGACCTGGCTGTCGTCGTTCACGTAGAAGAACTCGTTGCGCGGCGAATCCTTGGCCTTGCCGCCCAGGTAGTCGAGCATGTTGTAGCCGTCGAGGTGTGCCTTGTAGCTGCGGCCGTTGACGGTCGTGCCTTTGAGCAGCCGTTCCTTGACGTCCGTGTCGCCTGCCGCCGCGGCGAAGGTCGGCAGCCAGTCCTCGTGCGAGACGATGCCGTTCAGGGTCTCGCCCTTGGGGAACTTGCCGGGCCAGCGCACGAACGCGGGGACGCGATAGGCGCCTTCCCAGTTCGAGTTCTTCTCGCTGCGGAACGGCATCGTTCCGGCGTCGGGCCAGGTGTTGTAGTGCGGACCGTTGTCGGTCGAGTACAGCACGATGGTGCTGTCGGCGATGCCCAGGTCGTCGACCTTCTTGAGCAGCTTGCCGACGTGGCGGTCGTGCTCGACCATGCCGTCGGAGTACTCGTCCTGTCCCGAGATGCCGCGCAGTTCGGGCTTCACGTGCGTGCGGAAGTGCATCCGCGTGCCGTTCCACCAGGTGAAGAACGGCTTGCCGGCCTTGACCTGCTTCTCGATGAAGGCGATCGCGGCGTCCGAGGTCTCGTCGTCCACCGTCTCCATGCGCTTCTTGGTCAGCGGGCCGGTGTCCTCGATCTTCTGCGTGCCGTCCGCGTTGGCCCAGACATGCAGCACGCCGCGCGGGCCGAACTTCTTGCGGAACTCGGGGTTCTTCGGATAGTCGAAGTTCTCCGGCTCCTCTTCGGCGTTCAGGTGATAGAGATTCCCGAAGAACTCGTCGAAACCGTGCATCGTCGGCAGGTGCTCGTCGCGATCGCCCTGGTGGTTCTTGCCGAACTGCCCGGTCGCGTAGCCCTGGGCCTTCAGCACCGTGGCCATCGTGATGTCGGTCTTCTGCCAGCCTTCCTTCGCGCCCGGCAGGCCGACCTTGGTCATGCCCGTGCGCACCGGCACGCTGCCGCCGATGAAGGCCGCGCGCCCCGCGGTGCAGGACTGCTGACCGTAGTAGTCGGTGAAGGACACGCCTTCGCTGGCGATGCGGTCGATGTTGGGCGTCTTGTAGCCCATCATGCCGCGACTGTTGTGGCTGATGTTCCAGGTGCCGATGTCGTCGCCCCAGATGACGAGAATGTTCGGCTTCTGCTGGGGTTGGGCGGTCGCCGGCGAAGCGGCGATCGTGAACATTGCCGCGCCGGCGAGCAAGGCGGCCATTCGGCGCCATCTGAAGTGGGTCATAGGTCTGCCTCCATGTGAAACGGGCCGCAGGCATCGGGCCGCAGAACAACGTCGTTCGCGCGGTCGGCCTCGGGCGATCGCGGATTAGACCAGCAATCCCTCGTGGTCGCCATGACGGACAATGCATCGTCCGATAAGATTGGCGCATCATGCTCGATCTGAAGCTGATTCATTACGCGCGGACCCTGGCCGCGCATCGGAACTTCGCGCGGGCCGCCGAGGCGCTCGGCATGAGCCAGCCCGCGCTGTCGCGCAGCATTGCCGGGCTCGAGACCGCGCTCGGGGTTCAACTCTTCGATCGCACGCGGCAGGGGGTCGACCCGACCGGCTTCGGCGAGCGGTTCCTGGCCCGCGGCAGCACCTTGCTGTCTGACGCCATGGAACTCGAACGCGAGCTTCAGCTCATGCAAGGGCTTGAAATCGGCGTCCTGCGTGTCGGCGCCGGGCCGTACCCGGCCGATTTGTCTGTCGGCTCGGCGATCGGGCGCCTGATCGCGCGGCATCCGCGCATGCGTTTCGAGCTGGGCACCGGCGATTGGCGAGCGATCGTCGCGCAGGTGCTGGGAGCCCGGCTCGATCTCGCCGTAGTCGAGTTGAGCGCGATGGAGCGGGACCCGCGACTGCTCACGGAGCCTTTGCCGACGCATCGCGGCGTGTTCGTCTGCCGGGTGGGACATCCGCTGCTGGAGGCGAAGGTGACGACGGTCGAGCGGTTGTTCGAGTTTCCTCTGGTCTCGCCGAAGCTGCCGCCACGCGTCGGCGCGGTCTTTCACCGGCTCGCAAAGGTCTGGGCGATCGACCCGGAGACCGGCGACTATCTGCCGCCTGTCAGGGTGGATACGTTGGCACTCGCCCAGGCGGTGGTGTCGTCGAGCGACGCGATCGCCATTGCGCCGCTCTGCCTCGTCGCCTCCGACGTTCAGGCTGGCAGGATTGCCATGCTGCCGATTCGCGAGTCCTGGCTGCACACCAACTATGGCATCGTCTATCTGAAGGACCGCACCTTGTCGCCCGCATCGCAGGCGTTTGTCACCGAAGTCCGGGCGGTCGAGGCCGGGCTGGTCGAAATGGAGCAGCGCCTCGAGGCTGCGTGACGCATTCGTCGCAAGCTTCGATCGGTTCGTCTTGGGGTGCGTGGGTAGGTGCGGCGCGGATTCGTGCGCTATCGGGTGACCGCGCTGCCCCAGTAACCGTGGAGCAGGCCGTCGATCGCCCGCCAGGGCGAGGTCGGCGGTCCGATCAGACCCTCCTGCCAGTCGACGGCGAATCCGGCCGCCCGCAGGATGTCGGGCGGGTGGCGCGTCAGTCGGCAGCCGCCGGCCAGCGGCGTCCATGCGGGCTCCAGCCGGCGCTGCCAGCGTCGCGCGCGCTCGGAAACGGCCGCGCCGTGCTCGGCAAAGAACACGCCCCCGCCGGGGCGCAGCACCCGCCGCATCTCGGACGCGGTCCGCGACGGATCTTCGACTGTGCACAACGTGAACGTGACCACGACGCTGTCCACCGAAGCGTCGGGCAATGGGATCGCTTCGCCGACGCCGTCGATGACGTGCACGGCGAAGCTGTCCTCGCGCCTGTCCTCCCGGCGCATCCGTTCGCGTGCCAGCGAGCGCAAGCCGTCGGCCGGCTCGAGCGCGAGCAGCCGCTGCACGCGTGACGCGTCGTACCACGGCAGGTTCAGGCCGCTGCCGAAACCGATCTCGAGCACCGTGCCCGATGCGCGCGGAACGATCAGCCCGCGCAATCGTGCGAGCGCAGGCGAGGCGCAGGCGCAGTCGGTCAGGCGGGGAAGCAGGTAGCGCGTGTAAAGTCCCATGCGGGCGGTTGACAGCTTGTGCGGACGAGGCGGGGATTATCCCGCTTCCGCCGGGACCGCTCCCGGCGAGCAGTCCCGCGGCCGCCGAGCCTGAACCCAGCACGGAGTTGTCGCATGTCCGTTCGCTACTACGACTGGATCGCCCACCACGCCAGGAACTCGGGCAACGACGTCGCCTGTGTCGACCTGTCCGAGAATCGTCGGCTGACCTATCGCGAGTTCGATCGGCGCATCGCCCGGCTGGCCGGTTGGCTGCGGGCGGCCGGCGTTGCCCGTGGCGAACGCGCGGCGATCCTCGCGCAGAACTGCACCGACGTGTTCGAGCTGCAGTTCGCCTGCGGCCGCCTCGGTGCGATCTTCGTGCCGCTGAACTGGCGACTCACGGTGCCGGAGTTGAGCTTCATCGTCGGCGACGCGGCGCCACGCGTGCTGATCCACGACCCGGAACTCGTCGAGACCGCTGCGGCGCTGTGCCAGGTCGTCCCCGGCCTGCAGCTGCTGCAGCGCGGCGGCGCGGCGAGCGACTACGAGGCCGCGCTCGCCGGCGCGAAGCCGCTGGAGCGAGTCGAGCACGTGACGCACGACGACGTCTCGACGATCATGTACACGTCGGGCACGACGGGCCGCCCCAAGGGCGCGATGATCACGCACGGCATGACGTTCTGGAACGTGGTCAACCTCGGCGGTCCCGCCGAGGTGAGCTTTACTTCGGTCTTCCTCGCGGTGCTGCCGCTGTTTCACACCGGCGGGCTCAACTGCTATTCGAACCCGGTGTTCCACGCGGGCGGCCAGGTGCTCGTGCCGCGCGCG
>JAHEDO010000257.1 GCA_024641185.1 Burkholderiaceae bacterium
GAGCCTGGACGCGCCCAACCGAGAGATCCAGGACCGCGCGCGCGCGATGGAATACGAGGGGGCTCTGGCCGCGAGCCTGTTCGTCGGCTTCCCGCACGCGGACATCCACGACGCGGGTGTCTCCGCCGTCGTCGTGACTGACGGCGACCCGGCGCTGGCGAGGCGCTGGTGCGACGAGCTGCTCGACATGGCCTGGGCGCAGCGCGACGCGTTCGTCTATCGGATCGAACCGCTCGCAGAGTCGCTCGCGCACGCACAGACACTGGGCGCCGGCCCGATCGTGCTGCTCGACCACTACGACAACGCAGCGTCCGGCGGAACGATGGACACGATGGCGGTGCTCGATGCGATCCTCACCGCGCAGCTCGAGGACGTCGCCGCGTTCGCGATCTACGACCCGGCCGCGGTCCGAAAGATGCAGCAGGCGGGCCTCGGCGCCAACGTCACGCTCGCGCTCGGGGGCAAGCTGGACATGCCGTCGATCGGGCTCGCCGGCCGGCCGCGCCAGGTCAGCGGCACGGTGCGGCGCATCACCGATGGCATGTACCGAAACCGGGGGCCGATGTCCAAAGGCGTGCTGATGGACATGGGTCCGACCGCGGTGCTCGACACCGGCAAGGTCCAGATCATCGTGATCTCGAAACAGCAGGAGCCCAACGACCTCGAGTGCTTCTACTCGGTGGGCATCGACCCGACGAAGAAGCGTTACCTGATGCTCAAGAGCCGGGTCCACTGGCGCGCCGGAATGGGGCCGGTCGCCAGGCACACGGTCGAGTGCGCGGGCGAAGGCGTCTGCACGTCCGACTACTCGACGCTCGGCTTCAGCCGGGTGCGGCGTCCGATCTATCCGCTCGACGCGATGTAGCGCGGATCGCGTGACGCGGCATCACCACGCTCAGCGCGCCGCGCGCAGCTGCGCCGCGAAGTCCGCCAGCACCGAGCGATACCGCGCGGGCGCATCCGCGTGCAGCTGGCTGTGCGAACCCGCGTCGAACTCGACGAAAGTCTTTGGCCGCGGGGCGGCGTCGAACAGGCGGTGGCCGAGCTCCACGGGCACGGTGTTGTCGGCCGTACCGTGCAGCATCAGGATCGGCACGTGGACCGATCCGATCTTGGCCTGCGCATCGAACCCCCATCCGCCGAGCCAGGCGAGCGGGGCCGCGAAGATGCTCGCGGCAGCCGCGAGGTCGGGCGCGCTGCTGAACGTGGACTCCAGGATCAGGCCCGCGTAGCGCGTTCCGTCGGTCTTTTTCGCGGCCAGGTCGACGGCGACGGCACCGCCCAGCGAGTGGCCGTAGATCACGCGAAGCTTCGGATCCGGCTGTCGCCGGACGAGCTCGCGCCACGCGAGCTCGGCGTCGGCATAGATGCTGTCCTCGGACGGCACGATCGGTGTGCTATCGCCCCAGCCGCGGTACTCGACGCCCAGCACCGAGAAGCCCGCATCGCGGATCGCCAGCATCTTCGGATAGTTGTAGTACAGGTCGCGAAACGTTCCGTGCAGGTAGAGCAGGGTCGGCGCGCGCGCGTCGGCCGCAGGCATCCACCACATCTGCACGTGCTGGTCCTGCGGTACCGGGTTGCCTGCGGGGACGAAATAGGTCTGGTCGCCCGGCAGCAGTCCGGTGAATTCGGCCGGGATGTCGTGCGTGGGGCGGAACACCGCCATGCGCACCCGCTGGTCCAGCCATGCGCAGCCGCCCAGCAGCGAAGCGACGAGGAAGAGAACGCCGAGCAGGCGCGCGGACCGCACTCAGTTCCCTTCGAAAACCGGCCTGCGCTTGTCGACGAACGCGCGATACGCGCGCGAGAAGTCTTCGGTCAGCATGCAGATCGCCTGCGCCTGCGCTTCGGCCTCGATCGCCTGCTCGATCGTCATTGCCCACTCCTGGTGGAGCATCGCCTTGGTGATGCCGTTGGCGAAGGTCGGTCCGGCGCGCAGCTCCCGCGCCAGTGCGAGCGCCTCGTCGTGCAGCGCCTCCGGCGTGCACAGGCGGTTGAGGAAGCCCCAGCGCTCGGCCTCCTCGCCGCCCATCGGCCGCCCGGTGTACAGCAGCTCGCTCGCCCGGCCCTGGCCGATGATTCGCGGCAGCATCGCGCACGCCCCCATGTCGCATCCGGCGAGCCCGACGCGGTTGAACAGAAACGCGGTCCTGCTGCGCGCCGTGCCCAGCCGCAGGTCCGATGCCATGGCGACGATCGCGCCGGCTCCCGCGCATATTCCGTCGATCGCTGCGACGATCGGCTGCGGACATGCGCGCATCGCCTTCACCAGATCACCGGTCATCCGGGTGAACATCAGCAGTTCGGGCGCCTTGAGCCGCACCAGCGGCCCGATGATTTCGTGGACGTCGCCGCCGGAGCAGAAGTTACCGCCCGCGCCGGCGATCAGCACCGCGTGGACGTCGTCGGCGTGCTTGAGCAGGCCGAACAGGTCGCGCAGTTCCGCGTACGAATCGAAGGTCAGCGGGTTCTTGCGCTCCGGGCGGTTCAGCGTGACCGTGCCGACACCCGAGTCGACCTGCCACAGGAAGTGGGCCGCGCGGTACTCGGACGCAGGCCTGCGATTGCCTGCCAGCAGTGCGGGATCCACCCGCGGCGATGTGTCGTTGCTCATGGCGTGTCCTCCGGACTCGGTTCGTTTCGCATCATCGTGACCCTGAGCTCGCCCAGCCGCGTGTAGAGCTGGCCAAGGCCCCTGTCGTCCAGGCCGGCGAACAGCTCCAGGATCCAGCCCTCGTGCGCGTGTGCCATCGCCTCGAAGCTGCGACGGCCCTGCGGGGTGAGCCGCACGATCCACGAGCGCCTGTCGGTCGGACTGCTCTCGCGCACGACCAGTCCGTCGCGCTCGAGCTCGTCGGTGAGGCCGGTGACGTTGCCTCCGGTGACCATCAGCGAACGCGACAGATCGCGCATCCGCAGGCCGTCCGGCCGACGATGCAACTGTGCCAGGTAATCGAAGCGCGCCAGCGAGATGCCGAAGCCTGCGCGCAGCCGGCGCCGGATCTCGGCCTCGATCTGGGTCGTGCACGAGAGCATCCGCAGCCAGAGCTTGAGCGCCGCGCGGTCGCCTGCGCGCGCGCGGGCCTCATGGCCGAGTTCGCGTGCATCGCGCAGCTGCGCGCGGGCGGGGTCGCGTCCGGCCACCTCAGGCCCCCATCGCGCGATCCGCGAGCTGCCCCGCGGTCAGGCCGGGCGGCTGCGCGAGCGCGGCCTGCGCGCGCTCGCGCTGGAACAGCGCCTCCATCTGCGTCTTGCCGGACAGGTACTGGCGCGGCCACCCGATTTCGGTGAACCCGATCTTGGCTGCCTCGGTGTGCGTCCAGGCAGGATTGGCCAGGTGCGGCCGCGCGATCGCGCACAGGTCCGCGCGGCCGGCGGCGATGATGCTGTTCACATGGTCGGCCTCGGAGATCGCGCCGACCGCGATCGTGGCGATGCCGGCCTCGTTGCGGATCCGGTCCGCGAAAGGCGCCTGGTACATGCGGCCGTAGACGGGCTTTTGCGCGGCGCTGACCTGTCCCGACGAGCAGTCGATCATGTCCGCGCCGGCCGCCTTGAACGCGACGGCGATGCCGACCGCGTCGGCCGGGGTGATGCCGCCTTCGACCCAGTCGTGCGCCGAGATCCGGACCGAGATCGGCAGAGCCGCCGGCCACGCGGCTCGCACCGCTTCGAACACCTCGATCGGGTAACGAAGTCGATTGGCGAGCGTTCCGCCGTATTCGTCGTCGCGCCGGTTGGTCAGCGGCGAGATGAAGCCCGACAGCAGGTAGCCGTGCGCGCAGTGCAGTTCGAGCCAGTCGAAGCCCGCCTGCGCGGCCAGGCGCGCGGCGCGCACGAAGTCGTCGCGAACGCGGTCCATGTCCTCGCGGGTCATCGCACGCGAAGTGTCGCTGACGCCGTCCAGGTATTGCTGCGGCGAGGCCGAGATCAGCGGCCAGTTTCCCTGCGGCAGCGGCTGGTCGGCGCCCTCCCAGGGGACGCGGGTGGAGCCCTTGGCCCCGGCATGGCCGAGCTGGACCGCGATCTTCGCATCGGTGTTGGTGTGCACGAAGTCGACGACGCGCTTCCAGCCGTCGCGCTGCGCGGTGTTCCACAGCCCCGGACAACCGGGCGTGATCCGCGCATCGGCGGACACGCAGGTCATCTCCGCGACGACCATGCCCGCGCCGCCCATCGCCCGCGCCCCGAGGTGCACCAGGTGGTAGTCGGCCGCAAGCCCGTCGATG
>JAHEDO010000047.1 GCA_024641185.1 Burkholderiaceae bacterium
CGGCCCCCGCACCGCGCGGCGGTGGCGCGGCCGCTGGAGGTGGCGGTCGAGCGGGTGGCGGTGGCGGCGGTCGAGCGGGCGGCGGCGGCCGCGGGCGTTAACTGCAGGAGCAGCAACGATGAATCTCACCCGTTTCAAGCGAAGCGCGGCCGATGGCAACGCGCTGCCAGGCGCGGTCGGCGCGCTGCTGCTCGCGGCCGCTTTGGGCCTGCCCGCGGTTGCACGTGCGCAGGTCCCGTTCGACACGCCGGAACAGGCGACCAATGCACTGATCGACGCGATCGCGGTCAACGACGCGTCCCGGCTGCCGCACCTGCTGGGGAAGACGTGGAAGCAGATCCTTCCGCTGGACGAAGTCCCGGCCGAGTATCGATACCAATTCCTCGAGAAGGCGTATCAGTCGCGCGTGATCAAGGTGCAGGGCGATCGCGCCGAGCTCGTCGTGGGGACCGACCCCTGGACGCTGCCGATCCCGCTGCAGAAGACGGCGCAGGGCAAGTGGCGCTTCGACCCGGTCGGCGCGCTCGAGGCCGTTCTCGAACTGCGCATCGGCACCAACGAGCGGGCGGCGATCCAGTCCAGCCTGGCTTACGTCGATGCGCAGCGTGAATACGCGGCGAAGGACCGCAACGGTGACGGACTGCTCGAGTACGCGCAGAAGTTCCTGAGCAGCCCCGGCAAGCGGGACGGCCTGATCTGGAGCGAGAGCCTCGGCGACGAGAGCCCGCTCGGCGAGAACTACCTGCCGTCACGTCCGGGCGCGGGCTATTACGGGTACCGTTACAAGATTCTCACCGGGCAGGGACCCGACGCGCGCGGAGGCGCCCGCAGTTACCTGGTCGGCAAGCGCATGATCGGCGGATTCGCGCTGCTGGGCTGGCCCGTGCGGTACGGCAACACCGGCGTCATGAGCTTCATCGTGAACCAGGACGGCCAGGTCTACCAGCGCGATCTCGGTCCGCGCACCGCGAGCGTCGTCAACAGCATCAACCGCTTCGACCCCGACGAAAGCTGGAAGCCGACGAAACCCTGACGCGGTTCGCGCATCGTCGCAGGCATCGACCTACCAGCGCGGCCTGGCCGACGCGCAGACTTGACGGGGCGGTCAGCGTGGTTGACGTGGTGAGGGCAGGATGACGGCGAGCGACGAGACGTTCATGCGCCTGGCAATCGATCAGGCGATGAATGCCAGTGCGCTGGGCGAAGTGCCGGTCGGTGCGATGCTGGTCCGCGACGGGCAGGTCATCGCCACTGGCTTCAATCAGCCGATCGGCAGCCATGACCCGACCGCGCACGCGGAGATTCGCGCAATGCGTGCAGCCGCGGAACTGCTGAGCAACTACCGGCTGACCGGCTGCGACCTTTACGTTACGTTGGAGCCCTGCGCGATGTGCGCCGGCGCGATCCAGCACGCGCGAATCCGGCGACTGGTCTACGGAGCGTCCGATCCCAAGACCGGCGCCTGCGGGAGTGTGATCGACCTGATGGTTGAAGCCCGCCTGAATCACCACTGCGAAGTGCGTGGTGGCGTGCTCGCCGACGAGTGCGGAGCGCTGCTGTCCGAGTTCTTCGCTGAGCGGCGCAGGACTGCGGCCTTGCTGCGCGGTTCGGCGAGCGGCTGAGCGCCCGGCCGAGCACGGCGCGTTGCGCCGCGGCTCAGCGGGTCGCCTGCTCGGACTACTGGATCTTCGCCTTCGCGCGGAGTTCCTGCTGCAACTGCTGGATCTTCTTGCGCTCGAGGTCCTGCACGATCTGCGGGCGCACCTGCTCAAGCGGCGGCGGCTTGGCGTCGCGCACGTCGTCGAGCCGGATCACGTGCCAGCCGAACTGGGTCTGTACCGGGGTCTCGGTGTATTTGCCCTTCTCGAGCTTGATCATCGCATCCGAGAACGGTTTGACGAAGGTGCCGGGCGCGTTCCAGTCCAGGTCTCCACCATTGGCCGCGGAGCCGGTGTCCTTCGACTGCTTGGCCAGGTCCTCGAATTTGCCGCCTTTCTTGAGCTGATCGATGATCTGCTTGGCGGTCTCTTCCTTGTCGACGAGGATGTGGCGCGCCTTGTATTCCTTCTGCGCGGACTGCTTGACCATCTTGTCGTACTCGGCCTTGATGTCCTCATCCTTGATCGGGTTGCTCTTCACGTAATCGCGAATCACCGCCTGGATCAGGATCTGCTGGCGTGCGTTGTCGATCTGTTGCTTGACCTCCGGGTCGCGGGCCAGTCCCTTGCGCTCGGCCTCCTGCACGAAGAGTTCACGAGCGATCAGTTCGTCACGCACGGCGGCCCGCAGTTCGGGGGTGTCCGGGCGGCCTTGCGCGGTCAGCGCCTTGACGAACTCGTCGACCTTGGCTTTCGGGATCGGTTTGTTGTTGACGACCGCCGCGTTCTGCGCCCAAAGGGCAGGGGCGGCAGCGACCAGCGCGGCGGCCAATACGGCACGAGCGCTGAAGGAAAATTTGCTCATTGAATCAATCCTCTCGATGAAGACGGGCGGCTGCCGTGCGCGGCGGGCAAGGGGCTCTGAAGTTGGGGGGTACGGCGTTCAGGCCGCTGCTTCGTCCGGCGTTCGCGCTGCGATCACGAGCGCGTGAATTCTGTCGGGCATCCAATCGCGGACGGAATCATACACGAGGCGATGGCGCGCCACGACGCCCAGACCGGCAAAGCGGCCGGACACCAGACGAACGGTGAAGTGCCCGGCGCCGCCGGCCGCTCCCGCGTGCCCCGCGTGCAGGTGACTGTCGTCCTGCAGCTCGATCCGCGCGTCGGGGAAGGCCGCCTGCAGGCGCTGCTGCAGTTCCTCCAGCGAAGGCTTCATCAGGACTCGTCCTCGAGAACGTGTCGGCTGAAATAGAACGCCTGCGCGATCACGAAGAGCACGGTGAGCCCGAGCGAGCCGAACAGCTTAAAATTGACCCAGACGTCGGTGGAGAACCTGAATGCGAACACCAGGTTCAACACCGCGAGTACGACGAAGAACACGACCCAGGCGATGTTCAGGCGATCCCAGACAGGCTCGGGGAGACGCACCTGCTTGCCCATCATCGCGGTGATCAGGTTGCGGCCCATCATGTAGCGTCCCACCAGCAGGGCGATGGCGAACGCGGCGTACAGCACGGTCGGCTTCCATTTGATGAAGGTCTCGTCGTGCAGGACCAAGGTCATCCCGCCGAACACCACGATGATGCCCAGGCTCACCCACTGCATGTTCTCCACCGGGTGCCTGCGCAGCTTCAGCCAGGCGATCTGCGCGAGGCTTGCCGCGATCGCCACCCCGGTCGCGACGAAGATGTCCCCCATCTTGAAGGCGATGAAGAACAGGATCACCGGGAACATGTCGAAGAGCAGTTTCATGGCGCGAGTGTAACGCGCGGCTTCACGCCGCGACGTGTCAAGGGTTACAATCCAAGGCTTTGCTGTCGATTCCGGAGAAACACCATGGCCGAACGTAACCGTAACCGCCGCAACACCCTCGAGCGTCGCTGCCTGCCCAAGTCGCTCAAGCGCATGTTCAAGGGCTCGCCCCGCTTCGTCTTCCGTATGCTCGAGAAGGTCAAGAAGGCCTGAATCCGGCGCGCTCAGGAAGAACAGCTGACCTCCAGCCCGCTCGCCCAGTCGGGCGGTAGGGCTGCGTAGGCATCCATTTCCGGCTGCTCGTCGTACGGACGCGACAGCACGGCCTGCAGTCGTTCCACTTCGCTGAAGTCCCTGGCGAGGGCACGCTGGATCGCGGTTTCCGCGAGATGGTTTCGAAGCACGAATTTCGGGTTCGCCCGGTCCATTCGAGCTGCCCTCGACGCGTCGTCCAGCGCCTCGGTGCGAAGTCGGGCGCGATAGTCGGCGACCCAGCCGTCGAATGCGGCGCGGTCGATGAACAGATCGCGGCATGCGGCGTCTCCCGACGCGTCGGCGCGACGCACGCGCGAGAGACCGCGGAAGAATCGCGTGAAATCCACCCGGCCTGCGTCCAGGATCCCGAACAGACTGTTGAACAGCGCCTCGTCGGCGTCGTTCGCTTCGGCCAGTCCGAGCTTCGCGCGCAGGTGGCGCGCGAACTCTTCGGTGAAGGCGGGGCGGTAGGCCGATAGCACCGACTCGGCTTCCTCGACCGAACCCAGCAGGGGCAGCAGCGCCTGGCCCAGGCAATAGCAGTTCCACTCGCCGACCGCCGGCTGGTTGGCGTACGCGTAGCGCCCACCGCTATCGGAGTGGTTGCAGACGTGGTTGGCGGCGAAGCCGTCGACGAATCCGAACGGACCGTAGTCGATCGTCAGTCCCAGGATCGACATGTTGTCCGTGTTCATCACCCCGTGGCAAAAGCCCAGCGCCTGCCAGTGCGCGACCAGGCGCGCGGTGCGTTCGACGACCTCGCGCACAAGCGCCGCGTAGGGCTGCGGCTCGTCGCGCAGGCCAGGGTAGAAACCGTCGATCACGTAGTCGGCGAGGGCCTGCAATTCCTGATGCCTGCCGGCGTAGTAGAAGTGCTCGAAATTGCCGAAGCGCAGGAAGCTGGGCGCCATCCGCGTCACGACCGCCGCCGTTTCGACGGTTTCGCGAACCACCGGGTAGTCCGAGCCGATCGCCGCGAGCGCGCGTGTCGTCGGGACCCCGAGGGCGTGCATCGCCTCCGAGCAGAGAAATTCGCGGATCGAAGAACGAAGCACCGCACGGCCGTCGCCCATACGGGAGTAGGGCGTCAGGCCCGAGCCCTTGAGCTGCAATTCCCAGCGCCTCCCATCGGGTCCCAGCGCCTCGCCCAGCAGCAAGGCCCGGCCGTCGCCGAGCTGCCCGGCCCATACGCCGAACTGGTGGCCGGAGTAGACCGCTGCCAGCGGCTCGAAACCCGGCAGCGCGCGGTTTCCCGCGAAGGTCTCGACGAATTCGGCGCGACGGAACTCCTCGGTGCGCAAGCCGATCAGTCCGGCCGCTGCGGGCGAACCCGCCACCAGATACGGTTCAGGCAGCGGCGTCGGCGCCAGTCGCGTATAGAAGGATGGATCGAGGCGAGCGAAGCTGTTGTCGAAGGCGAGCTGTTCGAGCGTCAGAGCGGTTGCGCCGGGCATCAATGGGGCGTTCATGCACGGATTCTAAGCGTGCCGAAAAGACCCTGCGGCGCTATCGCCATCCGCGACTTGACGCACGAGGAGGCGGGCGACAACATCTGCCTTCCCCGCGCCGAGGCGAGCCCCGCGTCGCGCCGCGACAGCGTTACCCAATCTGGAGAAGATTCGATGCAAGGCCTGATGATGGACATGCCGCTGCTGATCTCGACGATCCTGCAGCATGCCGCCCGGCACCACGGCGATACGGAGATCGTTTCCCGCCGACTGGAAGGGGACATCCACCGCTATACCTACGCGCAGTGCGAGGCGCGGGCGCGCCGCATGGCGGATGCGCTGACCCGGCTCGGGGTGCACGCCGGCGACCGGGTCGCGACGCTGGCCTGGAACGGCTATCGCCACATGGAGATCTACTACGCGGTCGGCGGCATGGGCGCGGTGGTGCACACGATCAATCCGCGCCTGCATCCTGATCAGATCGCCTGGATCGCCAACCACGCGGGCGACAGCTACCTGGCGTTCGACATCAGCTTCCTGCCGATCGTCGAGGCGATCGCCGACAAGTGCCCGAACATCCGGGGCTGGATCGCGATGATCGACCCGGACAGGCAGCCCGCCTCGGACAAGTTGGCAAACCTGATCAACTACGAGACGCTGATCGAGGGCGGCAGCGCGGACTTCCGCTGGCCCGAACTCGACGAACGCTCGGCGGTGGCGCTGTGCTACACCTCGGGCACGACCGGCAACCCCAAGGGGGCGCTGTACGCGCATCGCTCGACCGTGCTGCATGCGTACGGCGCGGCACTGCCCGATGCGATGGGGGCCTCCGCGCGTGACAGCATCCTGCCGGTGGTGCCGATGTTCCATGTGAACGCCTGGGGGATTCCCTATACAGCGCCGCTGGTCGGCGCGAAGCTGGTGTTCCCCGGGGCACAGCTCGACGGCAAGTCGATCTACGAGTTGTTCGAATCGGAAGGCGTGACTTACTCGGCCGGCGTGCCGACCGTCTGGCTCGGGCTGCTCCAGCACGTCAAGCAGAACGGGCTGAAATTCTCGACGCTCAAGCGAACGGTGATCGGCGGGTCGGCCTGCCCCCCGGCGATGATCCGCAGCTTCAACGACGACTTCGGCGTGGACGTGATCCACGCCTGGGGCATGACCGAACTCTCGCCGCTGGGCACGCTGTCCAGGCTGCAGAACAAGCACATGAGCCTGCCGGAGGCGGAGCAGCAGAAAATCCTGGAAAAGCAGGGCCACGTGATCTTCGGGGTCGACATGAAGATCGTCGACGATGCCGGGAGCGAAATCGCGTGGGACGGCAAGACCTACGGGAACCTGCTGGTCAGGGGCCCCTGGGTCATTCGCGAGTATTTCCGCGGAGAGGGGGGCGATCCGCTGGAGTACGACTCCGAGGGGCGGGGGTGGTTTCCGACCGGAGACGTCGCGACGATCGACGCGGACGGGTACATGCAGATCACCGACCGCAGCAAGGACGTGATCAAGTCCGGCGGAGAGTGGATCAGCTCGATCGACCTGGAGAACCTTGCAATCGCTCATCCCGCGGTCGCCAACGCCGCGGTGATCGGTGTGGTCCATCCGAAGTGGGACGAACGGCCGCTGCTGATCGTGGTCAAGCGCCCCGGGGCCGAACTGACGAAGGAAGAACTTCTGAAGTTCTACGAAGGCAAGATCGCGAAGTGGTGGATGCCGGACGACGTGCAGTTCGTGGACGCGATCCCGCTCGGGGCGACCGGGAAGATCCTCAAGACGAAGCTCAGGGAACAGTTCAAGGACTACACGCTCCCGACGGCCTGAGCCCGATGCGACGCGGCAGGGCCCGGGGGCTTCGTCCTCTCAGGTGCCCGAACCGCGGCGCTTGGCAAGCGCGCTGAGCACCTGATGCAGCTGGGCGTCGCCCGCCAGCCTGCGCGCGACCTGGCCGCAGACCAGGTCACACAACTGATACACCTCGGGATCGGCGAATCTGTAATAGACGGAGGTGCCGCGCGGTTCGCGCTCGACCAGTCCGGCTTCCGTCATCAGCGCGAGGTGCTTGGACACGTTCGCCTGGGAGCATCCCAGGCGTTGCGTCAGCTCGCCGACGTTCATCGCGTCGCCGCGCAGCAGATCGAGGATCTTCAGGCGCTGCGGCTCTGAAAGCGCCCGGAAATAGCGGGCAAGCCGGTCGAGAACGATGTCGTCCATTTCGGATTCCGAGGATACAGGTTCAACATCTAATTAGTGGATTGTCGCTGATTTCTTCCTAGATTGCAAATATAACTAAGGAGTGATATAGTAGCGGGGCTTTGAGGCTGCGGCCACAAATCCAGACGTTGAAAGGAACGCTCAATGACAGTGCATCGGGGTCTGCTCGCGACAATCGCGACCCTCGCCGTGGTTGCGGCAGTGCCGCTCGCGGCACAGCCTGGACCCCAGGCACCGGCCGACCTGGCGACGACCACCGTCGGCACGGCAGCCGGCGGGGCCGCATACCTCGCGGACGGACAGGTGGAAGCGGTGCGCGAGACCAGTATTTCGCCGCAGGTGTCGGGGCAGGTGATCACGCTCACCGTTCGGGCTGGCGACAAGGTCAAGGCGGGACAACTGCTGGTGCGGATCGACCCCCGCGCCGCGCAGCAGAACCAGGCTGCCGCGGTGGCACAGCTTGCGGCCGCGAAGGCCCAACTCGTGGCGGCCGATCGCTCGCTCGAGCGAACCCGACAGCTCGTCGCCCAGAAGTTTCTCAGTCCGGCGACGCTGGACCGCGCGGAGGCGGACCAGCGCGCCGCGGCCGAGTCGGTCAAGGCCCTGAACGCCCAGATGGCCGGTGCGGCAACCCAGACCGGTTGGTACACCCTGAACGCGCCGTTCGACGCCATCGTGACCAGCGTGAGCACCCAGATCGGCGACACTGCGATGCCTGGCAAGCCACTGCTGCAGCTGCACGACCCCTCTGCGCTGCGTGTCGCCGTCAACGTGCCGGCCGCGGTGGTATCGCGGCTCGACCTGCAGGGCCGCCCCGTCATCGACATTCCGGACGCACCGGCCGAGGCACGAAGCCCGACCGCGGGGACCGTGGTGATCGTGGCGGCGGCCGATCCCGTCAGTCATACGCAGCTGGTACGAATCGATCTGCCACCTGCCACGGGGGCCATTCAGCCGGGACTGTTCGCGCGTGTGCGCCTGCCGATGGCCGGCGAGGCGCCACCGGCCGGTGCGAGGCTGATGGTGCCGAGTTCGGCGGTCGTCGCCCGCGGTGACCTTCGGGGCGTCTTCGTCGTCGACACGCATGGGGTTGCGCTTCGCCAGGTTCGCATCGGACGTGCGCATGCTGACGAAGTGGAGGTTCTGGCCGGCGTCAGCAGCGGGGAGAAGATCGCGACCGATCCGGTCGCCGCGGCGCGCGTCGCCGGAGTCGTGAAGAAATGAGCGACACCACGGGCCGCAAGGAGCACCGACCGACCGAGCGGCTGGGCGTCTCCGGACGCATCGCCCAGGCTTTCCTCAACGCACAGATCACGCCACTGCTCGCGCTTGTGGCGCTGCTGGTCGGCATGTTCGCGGTGTTCGTGACGCCGCGCGAGGAAGAACCGCAGATCGACGTCACGATGGCCAACGTGATCATCGCGTTCCCAGGCGCCTCGGTCGCCGACGTGGAGTCGACGGTTGCGCTGCCCGCCGAACAGGTGCTGTCGCAGATTGCCGGCATCGAGCACACCTTCTCGGTGTCGCGTCCGGGCGTGGCCCTGATCACCGTGCAGTTCAAGGTGGGCGTGCCGCGCACCGAGGCGATCGTTCGCCTGCACGATGTGCTCCAGGCGAACCAGGACTGGCTTCCCCGGGGACTCGGTGTGCTGCCGCCGGTCGTCAAGCCCAAGGGCATCGACGACGTGCCGATCGTCTCGCTCACGCTGTACGGCAAGGAGCAGGATCAGGGTGCGGCGAGCCTGGAGCGCGTTGCCCACGCGCTCGAGGTCGAGCTCAAGCGCGTGCCCGGGGTCCGCGAAGTGGCGTCGATCGGCGGGCCGGGCCGCGTGATCCGGGTCGAGCCCGACATCGAGAAACTCACCTCCTATGCGGTCACGCTCAACGAAGTGCGCAACGTGCTGGCGGCCGCCAATGTCGGACAGCCGCTGGGGGACTCGATAAAGGGGAACGCGAGCGTCGAGATCGAGGTCGGAGACTTTCTGTCCAGCGCGCAGGACGTGGCCGAACTTGTGGTCACCGTGCGCGGCGGCAAGCCCGTGTATCTGCGCGATGTCGCGCGGATTACCGACGGCCCGCCGTCGCCGCGCCGGTACGTGACCCAGACCAGCGTGGAACACGGGGCCGACGGCATGGCGCACCTGCGCACGACCCCGGCGGTCGTGATGTCGCTCACCAAGAAGCCCGGCGAGAACGCGGTCGCCATCGCGCAACACCTCGTCGAGCGCGTCGACACGCTGCGCAACACGGTGGTCCCGGGCGATGTGACGGTCAAGGTCACCCGCGACTACGGCGTGACGGCCGGCGAGAAGGCCGACAAACTGATCCACAAGCTGCTGTTCGCGACGTCGGCGGTGGTCGCGCTGGTCTTCTTCGCGCTCGGCCGCCGTGAGGCCGCGATCGTCGGCCTCGCGGTGATCCTGACGCTGACCGCGACGCTGTTCGCCTCGTGGGCCTGGGGCTTCACGCTGAACCGCGTGTCGCTGTTCGCGCTCATCTTCTCGATCGGCATCCTCGTGGACGATGCGATCGTCGTCGTCGAGAACATCCACCGGCACCGATCGCTCGAGCCGGACGCATCGCTGATGTCGATCATTCCGCGCGCGGTGGACGAGGTCGGTGGGCCGACCATTCTGGCCACGTTCACCGTGATCGCGGCGCTGCTCCCCATGGCCTTCGTCTCCGGTCTGATGGGGCCGTACATGGCGCCGATCCCGATCAACGCCAGCCTCGGGATGCTGATCTCGCTTGCGGTCGCGTTCGTCGTGACTCCATGGCTCGCGGCGCGCTGGTTGCCCAAGCACGTCGCGCACGGCGCGCATGCCGGAATGGGAGAGAAACTGATCCCGATCGCCGAACGCATGTTCCGGCCGCTGCTCGACCCCAAGCGCGGCGGGCGCAATCGCTTCCTGCTGTGGGTCGCGATTGCGCTGCTGATCGCCGGCTCGGTCGCGCTGCCCGTCGCGGAACTCGTCGTCCTGAAGATGCTGCCCTTCGACAACAAGTCCGAGTTCCAGGTGGTTCTGGACATGCCCGCGGGCACGCCGGTCGAGAAGACCGCGGCGGTGCTGGACGCGCTGGCACGCCATGTCGCGTCGTCGCCGGAAGTCGAGAGCATCCAGTCGTTCGCGGCTTCCGCCGCGCCGATCAATTTCAACGGACTGGTGCGGCAGTACTACATGCGCAGCAATCCGGAGATGGGCGATCTGCAGGTGAATCTCGTCGACAAGAAGCATCGCGACGCGAAGAGCCACGAGATCGCCCAGCGCGTGCGTCCGGCGCTCGCCGAGATCGCGCGTCGCTACGGCGCATCGCTGAAGGTGGTCGAGGTTCCGCCGGGTCCGCCGGTGCTGGCGCCGATCGTCGCCGAGGTGTACGGCCCGGACGACGTGTCGCGCGCCAAACTCGCCGCGCAGGTGCGTCAGGTCTTCGAGCAGACGCAGGGCGTGGTCGACACGGACGACACGCTGATCGCGTCGGCGCCCAAGGCGCGCGTGGTGATCGATCGGCGCAAGGCAGCCCGCGCCGGGATCGCACAGCAGGAGATCGTCTCGACGCTGTCGCTGTCGCTGGCCGGGGAGGACGTCACCTACCTGCGTGATGCGTCCAAGTATCCGGCGCCTGCGCAGCTGCGCCTTTCCGACGCGGACATCGCAGAGCTCGACACGGTGCTCAAGCTGCCGATCCGCACCGCCGACGGCCGGATGGCGCAGTTGCGCGACTTCGTCACGGTGCAGCCGGCACTGCGCGACAAGCCTCGCTATCGCAAAGACCTGCTCGCCGTCGAGTACGTGATGGGCGATGCGGCCGGCCGGGTCGACTCGCCGCTGTACTCGCTGTTCAGCATGCGCGGCGCCATCGGGCGAATCGTGGGGCCGGGCAATGCGCCGATCGACGAGTATTTCATCTCGACGCCGGCCGATCCGTATCGGGCGGGTGCGCTGAAATGGGACGGCGAATGGCAGATCACCTACGAGACCTTCCGCGACATGGGCACGGCGTACGCGGTGGGCCTGGTGCTGATCTACCTGCTGGTGGTGGGCCAGTTCGGCTCGTACCTGACGCCGCTGGTGATCATGGCGCCGATACCGCTCACGATCATCGGCATCCTGCCGGGCCACGCGCTGTTCGGCGCGCAGTTCACCGCGACCTCGATGATCGGAATGATCGCGCTCGCCGGCATCATCGTGCGCAACTCGATCCTGCTGGTGGACTTCATCCATCTGCGCGTCGCGGAGGGGGCGCCCTTCGCGCGCGCGGTGGTGGAGTCGGCTGCGGTGCGGGCGCAGCCGATCGTGCTGACGGCGCTCGCCGCAATGCTCGGAGCCCTCTTCATACTGGACGACCCGATCTTCAACGGCCTGGCGATCTCGCTGCTGTTCGGGATCGCGGTGTCGACGCTGCTGACGCTGGTCGTTATCCCGTTGCTTTTCTATGTGGCGTATCGCCGCAAGTACGAGGGCCGCGACGCTCCTGTCGCCGCGGTGCCTCCGGAACCGAGTCACAACCCCTGATAGGAAAACCTACCATGACTTCCTGGTCCTTCGTTCGTGTCTTCGCTGGCCTGATGATCCTCGGCTCTCTCGCCCTGGGCGTGCCCGGCAGTCCGGTGTTCGTCAGCCAGTACTGGTTGTGGTTCACCGCCTTCGTCGGCCTGAACCTGCTGCAGAGCGGCATCACCAAGTGGTGCCCGATGGAGATCATCGTGCGCAAGCTCGGCCTGTCGTCGGGCGCTTGACGGGGTAGTTCACGCGCGCGAAACCCACACTGTCCTGCACCGCGGCGCTCGAGACGAGCGAGCGCCAGGCCGGGCGCGGGCGCATCGGCAGCGTTCCTGTCCCGCCGGGCGGCGCTCTGCCGGCCCGGCGCGGAATGCGCATTCGCGGCATCTGGCGGATGTCGAATTCCGGTATGATCTTCGGCACAACGCGGTCGCACCGCGGTCCGGCCAATTCCAGACAGGAGACAAGTCATGCGCGCATTGCGTGTTCTCGCCCTTAGCGTCGCCCTTGCGGCGGCGCTCCCGACCATGGATGCCCAGGCGCAGCGCAAGCCTGCGGGCGCCTCCGAGCTCACGGGCACGGTCAAGATCGCCTGGATCGACCCGCTGTCCGGCATGATGGCGCCGGTCGGCCAGAACATGATCCGCAGCTGGCAGTACATCGCCGACATGGCCAACAAGGACAAGTGGGCCGGCGACGTGAAGTTCGAGATGGTGCCCTTTGACGGCAAGCTCTCGCCGCAGGAGAGCCTGACCGTGCTCAAGCAGGTCATCGACCAGGGCATCCGCTACGTGGTGCAGGGCAACGGCTCCAGCGTGGCGATCGCGCTCTCCGACGCGATCAACAAGCACAACGAGCGCAATCCCGGCAAGGAAATCGTCTTCCTGAACTACGCCGCGGTCGACCCCTCGCTGACCAACGAGCGCTGCAACTTCTGGCACTTCCGCCTCGACGTCAACGCCGACATGAAGATGGAGGCGCTGACCGCCTACATGGCGAAGAACAAGAACATCAAGAAGGTCTACATCATCAACCAGGACTACTCGTTCGGTCGCGCGGTCGACAAGGCGGCGGCCGAGTACCTGGCCAGGAAGCGCCCGGACGTCCAGATCGTCGGGCGCGAGTTCCACCCGCTGGCGCAGGTCCGCGATTTCGCACCGTACGTGGCCAAGATCAAGGCGGCGGGCGCCGACACGATCATCACCGGCAACTGGGGCTCGGACCTCGCGCTGATGATCAAGGCCGCCAAAGACGCCGGGCTGACTGCTGACTTCTACACGTATTACGCCGGCACGACGGGTGTTCCGACCGCGATGGGCGCGGCCGGCGCCGACCACGTCAAGATCGTCGCAAACTGGATCGCCGCGGGTACGCCGCAGTCCGACCCGCTGGTCGAGGGCTTCAAGAAGAAGTTCAACGACGACTACTACACCGAGCAGACCTACGCCGGGATCAAGATGCTCTCCGACGGCATGAAGAAGGCCAAGTCGACGGACCCGGTCAAGGTGGCGTTCGCGATGGAGGGCTTGAAGTTCCAGGCGTTGAACGGCGAAGCCGAGATGCGGGCGACCGACCACCAGCTCCAGCAGGACGTGTTCATCGGCACCTGGGCGAAGGTCGACGGAAAGAACCCGAAATTCGACCAGGAGAACACCGGCTACGGGTGGCGTGTCGACGAGAGGCTGCCGGCCTATGTCGCGGCGCAGCCGACGTCGTGCAAGATGACTCGCCCGGCCAAGCCCTGACCGAATCCGTCAACTCACACCGAGCCTGACACGCCGGCACCAGGGGCCTTCGCGGCCCCGCGTGCCGGCGGTTTAACGACCGATTCGCCGAATCGCCCCCCGTGGAACTCGTCGTCATTTCGACGCTGAACGGCCTGAGCTACGGCTTGCTGCTGTTCATGCTGTCCTCCGGCCTGACGCTGATCTTCAGCATGATGGGAGTGCTGAACTTCGCGCACGCGTCGTTCTACATGGTCGGCGCGTACGTCGCCTATCAGATCAGCGAATTCATCGGCTTCTGGCCGGCGCTGGTGGTCGCGCCGCTGGTCGTGGGCGCGATCGGCGCGCTCATCGAGCGCTACGGACTGCGCCGTGTGCACAGGTTCGGCCACGTGCCCGAACTGTTGTTCACCTTCGGCCTGGCCTTCATCATCGTTGAACTGGTCCAGATCATCTGGGGGCGCGCCGCGGTGCCGTACCGGATCCCGTCGGAGCTCGACGGATCGCTGTTCAGGATCTTCTCGACCACCTTCCCGATCTACCGCGGCTTCATGATGCTCGTCGCGGTGCTGATGCTGGTCGCGCTCTGGCTGATGATCACGCGCACGCGCATCGGCCTGGTGATCCAGGCGTCGCTCACGCATCCCCAGACGGTCGAGGCGCTGGGTCACAACGTGCCTCGAGTGTTCATGCTGGTGTTCGGCGGCGGCGCCGCGCTTGCGGGGCTCGCAGGCGTGATCGGCGGCAACGCCTTCGTCACCGAGCCGTCGATGGCGGCGCTGGTGGGGTCGATCATCTTCGTCGTCGTCGTCGTCGGCGGTATGGGTTCGCTCGCCGGCGCCTTCGTCGCGTCACTGCTGATCGGCATCCTTCAGACCTTCGCGATCGCGATCGACGCGTCGCTGGCGTCGGCGCTGGAGGCAGTGGGCGTAATGGTCACTCCGGACACCTTCCTCTACAGCGTCTGGTCGCTGAAGGTGTCGCAGGTGGCGCCGGTGCTGCCGTACCTGCTGCTGGTGCTGATATTGATCTTCAGGCCGCGCGGCCTGATGGGAACCCGGGAGGGGTGATGCGCAGCGCCGTGATCCGCATGGCCACGCGCGGGGCGCCTTCGCGCAAGGGGGCTCGCCATGGGTAACTGGCGCCCGGCAGTGGTGACTCGCGGCGGCGAATCCTCGCTTCGCTTTGCGCCGATCGACGTCGGACGCTTGCTCACCTGGGGCCTCACCGCACTGCTGTTCTTCGCGCTTCCCTTCGTCTTCAAGACGGGCTTTGCGATCACGCTGCTCTCGCAGATGGGCATCCTGATCGTCTTTGCGCTGTCCTACAACATGCTGCTCGGGCAGGCAGGAATGCTGTCCTTCGGCCACGCGGTCTATGCGGGCCTGGGCGCGTTCTTCGCGATCCACGCGCTGAACTGGATCGGTGCAGGAAAGATCTGGTTGCCGGTGTCGCTGCTGCCGCTGGTCGGCGGCGTCTTCGGCGCACTGTTCGGTGTGATCTTCGGCTACGTCACCACCAAGAAGACCGGAACGCCGTTCGCGATGATCACGCTCGGCATCGGCGAGATGGTCTTCGCGAGCTCGCTGATGTTCCCGGACTTCTTCGGCGGCGAGGGCGGCATCACGACCAATCGGGTGGTCGGGGAGGCATTTCTCGGGATCAGCTACGGTCCGGGACGGCAGGTCTATTTCCTGATCGCGGTCTGGTGCCTGCTCTCGATGGTCGCGATGTATGCCTTCTCGCACACACCGCTCGGTCGCATCTCCAACGCGGTGCGCGAGAACCCGGAGCGGGTCGAATTCGTCGGTTACAACACGCAGATGGTGCGCTTTCTCGTGCTGATCGTGTCGGCGTTCTTCGCGGGCATCTCCGGAGCGCTGTCGGCGATCAACTTCGAGATCGTGTCGGCCGAGAACGTTTCCGCGATTCGCTCCGGCGGTGTGCTGTTCGCCACCTTCATCGGCGGCGCCCTGTTCTTCTTCGGGCCGATCCTGGGCGCGGTGATCTTCATCT
>JAHEDO010000048.1 GCA_024641185.1 Burkholderiaceae bacterium
GCCGGTCAGCGCGACCAGGTCGGGCTTGGGCATCACGATCGGGATGCGCACCGATCGCCAGGCCAGTCCCTTGCAGCCGAGCAGCAGACGGATCTTCTCGGCGAACGGGGACTCGGGGTAGTGGTGCAGGATCAGTTCGGTCATGTCTCTCGCCTTCGGTTCAGACGATTGTGCATGAAGAACCGGGCGGCGACCGGCGGGCGGTCGCCGCACCGAAGCAACGGCGTGACGAGCCTACTTCAGCGGCTTGAAGCGCAAACGGTGCGGCCGAGCCTCTTCCTCGCCGAGACGCCGCTTCTTGTCTTCCTCGTACTCGTGGTAGTTGCCGTTGAAGAAGACCCACTGCGAGTCGCCTTCGGCCGACAGGATGTGGGTCGCGATCCGGTCGAGGAACCAGCGATCGTGCGAGATCACCATCACGCTGCCGGCGAACTCCAGCAGCGCGTCCTCCAGCGCGCGCAGCGTCTCGACGTCGAGGTCGTTGGACGGCTCGTCGAGCAGCAGCAAGTTGCCGCCCGCCAGCAGCGTCTGCGCGAGGTGCAGCCGGCCGCGCTCTCCGCCGGACAGGTTGCCGACCAGCTTCTGCTGGTCCCCGCCCTTGAAGTTGAAGCGGCCCGCGTAGGCCCGCGAAGGCATCTCGAATCGGCCCACGGTCAGGATGTCGTTGCCGCCGGAGATCGCCTCCCAGACCGTCTTCTCGTTCTGCAGTGCGTCACGAGACTGGTCGACGTGCGCGAGCTGGACGGTCGGACCGATCTTCACCTCGCCCGAGTCGGGCGACTCCTGCCCGCTGATCATCCGGAAAATGGTCGACTTGCCGGCGCCGTTGGGTCCGATGATGCCGACGATCGCGCCGGCCGGCACCTTGAAGCTCAGCTTGTCGACCAGTAGCCGGTCGCCATAGCCCTTGCTGACGTCGCGGAACTCGATGACCTCGTTGCCCAGCCGCTCGGCGACCGGGATGAAGATCTCCTGGGTCTCGTTGCGCTTCTGGTACTCGTAGGACGACAGTTCCTCGAAGCGCGTCATCCTCGCCTTGCTCTTGGCCTGGCGGCCCTTGGGGTTCTGGCGGACCCACTCGAGCTCCTTCTTCATCGCCTTGATGCGGGCGTCCTCCTGACGCGACTCCTGTTCGAGGCGCTGCTCCTTCTGCTCGAGCCAGGAACTGTAGTTGCCCTTCCAGGGAATGCCGGAGCCGCGGTCCAGTTCCAGGATCCACTCGGCCGCGTTGTCGAGGAAGTAGCGATCGTGGGTGACCGCCACGACGGTGCCCGGAAACTTCTGCAGGAACTGCTCGAGCCAGTCGACGCTCTCGGCATCCAGGTGGTTGGTCGGCTCGTCGAGCAGCAGCATGTCGGGCTTGGACAGCAGCAGCCGGCACAGCGCGACGCGGCGCTTCTCGCCGCCCGACAGGGTGGCGACCTTGGCGTCCCACGGTGGCAGGCGCAAAGCGTCGGCGGCGATCTCGAGCTGGTGCTCGGCGCCGGCACCGCTCGTCTCGAGAATCGCCTCGTACTTCGCCTGTTCGGCGGCGAGCGCATCGAAGTCGGCGTCCGGCTCGGCGTACGCGGCGTAGATCGCGTCGAGCTTCTCCTGGGCATGCATCACTTCGCCCAGTCCCTCCTCGACCGCTTCGCGCACCGTGTGTTCCGGATCGAGCCTCGGTTCCTGCGGCAGGAACCCGATGTCGAGGTCGGGCATCGGCGTCGCTTCGCCCTCGATCTCCTTGTCCTCGCCGGCCATGATCTTCAGCAGCGTGGACTTCCCCGAGCCGTTCAGGCCCAGCACGCCGATCTTGGCGCCCGGGAAGAAGGACAGGGAAATGTCCTTGAGGATGGTCCGCTTGGGCGGGACGATCTTGCCCACCCTGTTCATCGTGAAAACGTATTGAGCCATGGGTCTCGTGGTCGGTCGGAACGAAGGATTCGGCCGCGCGGTTCACCCGCGCCGGCGCGCTGCGCGGATACGCGGGCGCACGCGAAGGCCGCTATTGTGCCCTGCGGTCCCTTTCGCTCGCCTGCGAAGGGGCCGGAGTCTGTCATCATCGAACAAAGGCGACCGGTCAGTCGGGCCGCGCAAGACTCGGCCCGGGCACCCGCGACACGGCGGCTTTCCGGAATCAGACAGATGCGGGACCTTGTACCAGATTTCAAGCCCGAGCGCGGCCCGGCGAGGCGCGCGCGCCGGCGGATCCTGGTCCTCGGCGCGGCCGGGCGCGACTTCCACGACTTCAACATGCTCTACCGCGACGACGCCTCGGTCGAGGTCGTCGCCTTCACCGCCGCGCAGATTCCGCACATCGACGACCGCGTCTACCCGGCCTCGCTGGCCGGTCCGTACTATCCGGACGGCATCCCGATCCTGCCCGAGAGCCGGCTGGACGCGCTGGTGCGCGAGCACCGGATCGAACAGGTCGTGTTCGCCTACAGTGACGTCAGCCACGCCGACGTGATGGCGCTCGCGCAGCGCTGCCTCGCGCTGGGCGTCGATTTCGTGCTGCCCGGCCCGAGCCGCACGATGCTCGCGTCGCGACTGCCGGTGATCGCGGTGTCGGCGGTGCGCACCGGCTGCGGAAAGTCGGCGCTGTCACGATGGCTGGGGCTCGCATTGCACGCGCGCGGCCGGCGCGCGGCGGTGATCCGCCATCCGATGCCCTACGGCGACCTGGAGCGACAACGGGTCCAGCGCTTCGCCAGCACGGCCGATCTGGACGCCGCGAGCTGCACCGCCGAGGAGCGCGAGGAATACGAGCCGCACATCGAGGCCGGCAACCTGGTGTTCTCCGGGGTGGACTATGCGCAGGTCGTTCGGGCCGCCGAGGGCGAGGCTGAGGTGATCGTCTGGGACGGCGGCAACAACGATTTCCCGTTCGTCGCGCCCGACCTTCACCTGGTGGTCGTCGACGCCTGGCGCCCGGAGCACGCGCGCGGATGGCATCCGGGCGAGGCGGTGCTGCGCACCGCCGACATCGTCGTGATCAGCAAGACCGACAGCGCGCCGGCGGCATCGATCGAGCGCGCCGTCGCGATCGCCGCCGAGGTCAATCCGCGCGCGGCGATCGTGCTGGGCCGCTCGGAGATCACGCTCGACGCGCCCCGGATGGTGCGCGGGCGTCGCGTCCTGGTGGTAGAGGACGGCCCGACGCTGACGCACGGCGGGATGTCGATCGGCGCCGGCGCGATCGCCGCACGGGCAGCGGGAGCGGCCGAACTCGTCGATCCTCGTGCGTATGCGCCGGAAGAACTGCAGCGCACGCTGGCGCGCTACCCGCACCTCGGCCCGGTGCTGCCGGCGCTCGGTTATGGCGACGCCGATCTGAAGCTGCTCGCGCAGACGATCGCGGCGACACCCGCCGACGTCGTGGTCGCCGGAACGCCGATCGACCTCGCGCACCTCGTGGACGTCGGCAAGCCGATCGTCCGCGCGCACTATCGATTCACCGAGGCCGAACCGGGGGCGCTGGCCGGGCGCCTCGACGCTTTCCTGCTGGCGATGGGCCGCGAGCCGGGGCAGTAGAATCGAAGAAAGGACGCCGACGATGCCCACAGAACCGCTGCCGCCCGAAGAACTTCGCCGGCGCTGCGACCCGGCCCAGTTCGAGTTCGCCACCACCGCCGAACTCGGCGGCGGACCGGAGGTGCTCGGGCAGACTCGCGCGTCGGCGGCGATCAACTTCGGCGTCGGGATGCGCCAGCCGGGCTACAACCTGTTCGTCGCGGGTCCCTCCGGCGTGGGCAGACGAACGCTGATCGAGCATCTGCTGCAGGAGGCGCCCGCCCCGCACGGCGCGCCCCAGGACTGGTGCTACGTCAACAATTTCGCCGATCCGCAGCGCCCGATCTCCATCGGCCTGCCCGCCGGCCGCGGAACCCAGCTGCGCGACGACATGAGCCGCTGGGTCCAGGAACTGCGCGACGCGATTCCCGCCGCGTTCGACACCGACGAGTACCGCGACCGGCTGGGCAAGATCGACGCGGGGTTCAACGAGCGCCAGCAGCACGGTTTCGAATCGATCGGAGAACGCGCCGCGGCCGACGGGATCGCACTGCTGCGCACGCCCTCGGGCTTCTCGTTCGCGCCGCTCTCCGGGCGGGAGATCATGAGCCCGGAAGAGTTCGGCAAGCTCGAGCCGGACAAGCAGCACGAGCTCTCCGAGAAGATGCGCAGATACGAGACCGAGCTCGAGTCGATGGTGCGCCAGCTGATGCAGTGGCGCCGCGAACGGGCGCAGGCGATCCACGCCCTGAACGAGGAGGTCGTCGAATTCGCGGTCGGCCGCATCACCGCCGACCTGCGCCAGCGCTACCAGGACCTGCCGGAGGTGGTCGAATTCCTGGATGCGGCGCGCGCGGACGTGATCGCGCACGTCGACGATTTCCGCAAGCCCGCGGAGTCCACCACCGAGGTCGACGGCATGGTCGTCAAGACCGAGGTCGACCTGCACCGTTACCAGGTCAATCTCGTCGTCGCCAACGAGCCCGAAAAGCCCGCGCCGATCGTCTACGAGGACCATCCGAGCTATTCGAACCTGGTCGGACGCGTCGAGCACATCGCGCAGTTCGGCGCGCTGGTCACCAACTTCACGCTGATCCGCTCGGGGTCGCTGCACCGGGCCAACGGGGGCTACCTGCTCGTCGACGTGGTCAAGCTGCTCACGCAGCCTTACGCCTGGGAGGGGCTCAAGCGTGCGCTGCGCAACCGCGAGGTGCGCATCGACTCGCTCGCGCAGATCTTCAGCATGGTGTCGACGATCTCGCTCGAGCCCAAGCCGATCCCGCTGGACGTCAAGGTGGTGCTGTTCGGACCCGAACACCTGCACCCGCTGCTCGAGGCCTTCGACCCGGACTTCGGCGGACTGTTCAAGGTGATCGCCGAGTTCGCCGAAGACCTTCGCTGGACCCCGGATTCGGCGCAAGCGGCGGCGCGACTGCTGGCGAGCATCGCGCAGCGCCAGTCGCTGCGGCCGTTCGGTCGCGAGGCGGTCGCCATGGTGATCGAGGAGTCCTCCCGCCTGGCGGGGGATGCGACGAAGATGTCGCTGCACATGCGCTCGATCGAAGAACTGCTCGAAGAAGCCGACTTCTGGGCCGGCAAGGCGGGACGCGACACGGTCGCGGCCGAGGACGTGACCCGGGCGATGCACGAGCAGATCGAGCGCAGCGCGCTTACCCGCGACCGTGTCCAGGAGGCGGTGCTGCGCGGCCTGATCATGATCGACACCGACGGCGCGGTGGTCGGACAGATCAACGGGCTGATGGTGGTCTCGAGCGGGCGGGCCACCTTCGCGATGCCGGGCCGGATCACCGCGACCACGCGCTTCGGCAGGGGCGAGCTGATCGACATCCATCGCGAGATCGCGCTGTCGGGTGCGATCCACTCAAAGGGCGTGCTGACGCTGTCGTCCTTCCTCGCGACCCGCTATGGCCGTCAGCGCGGTCTGTCGCTGTCGGCCACGCTCGCTTTCGAGCAGGTCTACAGCGCGGTCGACGGCGACAGCGCGTCGGTAGCCGAGCTGTGCGCATTGCTCTCGTCGCTGTCGGGCATCCCGCTGCGACAGGACGTCGCGGTCACCGGCTCGGTGAACCAGCACGGGCAGGTGCAGGCGATCGGCGGCGTCAACGAGAAGATCGAGGGCTTTTTCGACCTGTGCAAGGCGCGCGGGCTCAGCGGCCATCAGGCGGTCATCATTCCGGCCGCCAATCGCGAGCAGCTGATGCTTCGCGCCGAGGTCGTCGAGGCGGTCCGGACCGGCCGCTTCGCGGTGCACGCGGTCAGCCACGTCGACGAGGCGATCGAACTGCTGACCGGCGTGCCGGCCGGCGGCGAGCAGGCCGGCGGCGTATTCGCGCGCGACACGGTGAACGGCCGGGTTGCCGCGCGGCTCGCGCAGTTCGAGTCGAACGCGCTGCCCAAGGCACTCGTCTCGCGGCTCAGGGGTGCGAGCGATGGCGGAAAAGCCCGCTGAACGCGGCGCGGTGCGCGCGCAAAGGGTCCGTCTCGCGATCGGCGCGATGAACCCGGCGACGCACCAGGCGATCGACAGTGCGGTGCGTCTGGCGGCCGACGGCGAAGGGCGGATCGATTGCCTGTTCGTCGAGGACGTCGAACTGTTTCGGGCCGCATCGCTGCCGCTGACCCGCGAATTCGGTGTCGCGACCAGCGCGGGCAGGCGGTTCGAACAGCAGGACCTCGTGGTCGCGCTGCGACAGCAGGCGGCGCGCGCCCGGCAGGCGGTGGAGCGCGCGGCGCATGCCGCCCGCCTCGGGGTCTCGTTCGAGGTGACCCGCGGTTCCCTGCTCGAAGAGGCGCTGCGACACGCCGGCGCGGACGATCTGCTGGTGGTTGCCGCCGCCGGCCTGGACCTCGACGAATCGGCACCGGTCAGAGGACCCGCGGCGGCAAGGGCATCGACGCTGCTCGCGCTGGTCGAGTCGCTGCCGGCCGACAGTGCGCTGCTGCGCGCCGCACTGCGTGCCGTGCCGGGCGCTTCGCTCGCGATCTGGGCGGCGGGCGAGGCGGCGCGGTCGGCCGCCTCGGTCGACGCGATGTGTCTGTTGCTCGAGCATGAACTCGGCCGGCCGCTGCACCGTGTTCCGGGGGGCGCCGCCCCCGACGTCGGATCGATCGTCGCGGCGCTGTCGCAGTCACGCGCCCGGCTTCTGGCGTTGCCGCGAGAGACGCTCGCGGCGCTCGCCGGCGAACTCGGCTGGTGCCTGCGCCGCCGATCGGCGGTGCTGGTCGCGACCCCGCGCGGCGCCGCCCGATGAATCGCCCCTCCCCGGGAAATGCCGAACAGCCGCGACACGACGCAGGCGCGGTACAGCCACAGGGACAGCCACAGCCACAGGCACAGGCACAGGCACAGACGCAGACGCAGACGCAGACGCAACAGCGGACGGGCCACCCCGCCGACCCGGCAGACGTCAGACTGCATTCGTCGCTCGCGGTCCGGGTGGTGCTCCTCGCCGTCGGCACACTGGCGCTCGTGCTCGGCGTAATCGGCATCTTCACCCCGGTGCTGCCGACCACCCCCTTCATCCTGCTGGCGGCCGCCTGCTATGCCCGCGCATCGACGCGCTTCTACCGGTGGCTGACCGCCCACCGCAGCTTCGGCCCGATGATCCTCGAGTGGCAGCGCCACCGCAGCATCGCGTATCGGACCAAACTGTTCGCGATCGCATCGATGGCGCTGACGCTGGGCGTGTCGATCGTGTTCTTCGTCGAACCGCTGTGGCTGAAGGCGGCGCTCGGCATGTTCGGCGCAGGGCTCGCCGCCTGGTTGTACCGGATCCCGTCGCGCGACGCGCCGCTGCGATCGCCGGTCGGCCCCCGCTGAGGAGACGCGTTTGGTCGATCGCGAGCGAATCGTCGCCATCTACCGTGTGCGCTGCGCAAAGACGCAGATCGAGGCGCGCGCAGACGCACTCGCCGCGGAGCAGAGCGTGGAAATGCCGCTGCATGCGGTCCGCAGCGCCTGGGTCCGCGACGAGATCGTCGGACGAGTGGACTCGATCGACGCGACGGACGACGGCTGGCGGGTGTCGCTGAGCCTGTCGCCGCGGACCGTCGGTTCGGATCCGGGGCAGCTGCTCAACATGCTGTTCGGCAATTCCTCGTTGCAGCCCGACGTCGAGCTGATCGACGCCCGACTTCCCGATTCCCTGGTCGCGACATTGCCCGGTCCGGCCTTCGGAATCGACGGGCTTCGCGAGCTGGTGGGCGCCAGCGGCCGGGCGCTGACCTGCACCGCGCTCAAGCCGCAGGGGCTGCCGCCGTCCGAACTCGCCGAGCTCGCGCACGTCTTCGCACGGGCGGGCATCGACCTGATCAAGGACGACCACGGAATCGCCGACCAGGAGTATTCGCGCTTCGACGAGCGCGTCGCGCTGATCCAGGACGCGGTGCAACGCGCCAACCGCGAGACCGGCGGGCGAAGTGCCTATGCGCCGAGCCTGTCGGGCGGACCGACGCGCCTGGCCGACCAGCTTAGAAGCGCACATCGCGCCGGCGTGCGCTGCGTGCTCGCCTGCCCGATGCTGCTCGGGGTCGGCGCATTCGCCGAGTTGGTGCGAGGGCACGGTGGCCTGGCGATCCTGGCGCATCCGGCGATGGCCGGCGCCTCGCGGATCGCGCCGGCGCTGCTCCTCGGGCGCCTGTTCCGGTTGTTCGGCGCCGACGCGACGATCTTCCCGAACTTCGGCGGGCGCTTCAGCTACAGTCGCGAGACCTGCCGGGAAATCGCGCAGGCGGCCCGTGAGCCGCTCGGCGGCCATCGGCCGGCCCTGCCGGTGCCCGCCGGCGGAATGAGCGTGGAACGGGTCGACGAAATGCTGGGCGAGTTCGGCAGCGACGTGATGCTGCTGATCGGCGGCAACCTGCTGGAGGCCGGCGACGCGATGCCGCAGCGGGCGCGCGAATTCGTCGCGCGCGTGCGAGCGGCGGGCGACGCGGCCCCGCGCGCCGGGCGGACCGCGCCCTGACACACAGGAATCGATCGATGCAAGGCACTCCGGTCAGAAAGGCAAGCGGCGGTTTCCACTGGGAAGGCGTCGACACGCTCAGCTACAAGGACGAGGGCAGCGCGCCCTTTCGCGACGTCACCCGTCAGGTGCTGTTCGAGGAAGCCGCGGACGGCGCGCAATGGCGCTATTTCGAGGTCGCGCCCGGCGGCTGGTCGACGCTGGAGCGTCACGAGCACACGCACGCGGTGATGGTGCTCAGGGGGCGCGGCCGCTGCCTGGTCGGCGAAGGCGTCTACGACATTTCCGAACGCGACCTGGTCGAAGTGCCGCCGATGACCTGGCACCAGTTCCGCGCAGCGCCCGATGCGCCGCTCGGATTCCTGTGCCTGGTGAGCAGCGAGCGAGACCGGCCCCGGCTGCCGGACGCAGCGGCGCTCGCGCAGCTGCGGCGCCTGCCGCAGGTCGCGGCCTTCCTCGACGGCGAGACCGCGTGAGCGCACGTTTCCTCGGATCGCAGGCTGCGCCGATCGCGGCGCACGACGGCGCGCCGCTGCTCGAGCGCGCGGGCCCGTTCCTGCGCGTCACCCTGAACCGGCCGCACCAGCACAACCGGCTCGACCCGGCCGACATCGACGCGCTGTCGGCGCTGCTGGCGGAGATCGCCGAGAACGCCGCCAGGACACCGGACGCAGTGCGGGCGCTGGTCATCACCGGCACCGGCGAGAAGACGTTCAGTTCCGGTTACACGCTGCAGGCGATCCTCGACGAACTCGACGCCCGTTTCGAGCGAATGCTCGACGCGCTCGAGACGCTGCCGATCCCGACGATCGCCGCCTTCAACGGCAGCGTCTACGGCGGCGCCACCGACCTCGCGCTGTGCTGCGACATCCGCATCGGAACGCCGGGGCTGAAGATGTTCATGCCCGCGGCGAAATTCGGCCTGCACTACTACGCCGGGGGGCTGCGCCGCTACGTCAGCAGGCTCGGCCTGCCCGCGGCGACCAAGCTGATGCTCACCGCGATGACCATCCAGACCGAGGAGATGCTGCGCATCGGGTTCCTGACCGAGGTGGTCGAGCGCGAGTCGCTGGCCTCCTGCGTGGACGGCTACCTGGATCACATCGCCCGCACCGAGCCGGTCGTGGTCGCGCAGATGAAGCGCCACCTCCAGGCGCTCGCGCAGGCGCAGGCCGACGGCGAGCAGGCGCGGGCGCTGCAGGCCTCGATGGAGCAGGCCTACGCGGCGAGCCTGCGCTCGGACGAACTGCACCGGCGTCTGCGGGCACTGCTGGAGGGCTGACGTGCCCTGCTCACGGCGCCGCGCTACCGCGCTGCCTTGCTGCCGCGCGCGCGACGCGATGCCGCGCAAACCGCGTGCCGCCCGGCTCAGACGCGCGTGAAGCGGTAGATCGCCTGGGTCGAACGCAGCGCAGGCAGGATCCTCACCGGCTTGCCGTCGGCGAGAAAGATGCGCGCGGTGACGCGCAGCCCCAGCTTGGCGAGGAAGAGCTCGAAGTCGTGCGGCGTGGACAGGTGGACGTTCGGCGTGTCGTACCACTCGTAGGGCATCTCGCGCGACACCGGCATGCGCCCGCGCAGAATGGACCAGGCGTGATACCAGTGCCCGAAGTTGGGAAACGACACGATGCCCTCGCGCCCGACCGCGCTCATCTCGCGCAGCACGTACTCGGTCTTCTGGGTCGCCTGGATCGCCATCGACAGGACTACGACGTCGAACAGCCCCGCGCCGAACATGCCCAGTCCGGCCTCGATGTTCTGCTGAATCACGTTCACGCCGCGTCGCACGCAGCCCAGCACGCCCTCGTCGGCGATCTCGACGCCGTAACCGTGGCAGGCCTTGCTCGTCTGCAGATGGGCCATCAGGGCGCCGTCGGCGCAGCCCAGGTCGAGCACGCGCGCGCCGTCGGGAATCCAGCTCGCGATCAGTGCCAGGTCCGGGCGCAGCTGCTTTGGCGGATTCGGCGGCAGCGGGCTCATGCGCGCTCCTCGATCGCCTCGATCGCCTCGATCGCCTCGATCGTCGCGGTCTGGCCGGCATCGACCTCCTCGGCGATGCGCTCGAAGTAGGCGCGCAGCAGCGCGTGGTACTGCGGATCGTCGAGCAGGAAGGCGTCGTGCCCGTGCGGCGCATCCACTTCGGCATAGGTGACGTCGCGCCCGTTCCTGAGCAGCGCCTGCACGATGTCGCGGCTGCGCTGCGGCGAGAAGCGCCAGTCGGTCGTGAACGACACGACGAGGAAATCGGCCGCGGTGCCCGCGAGCGCGGCCGCGAGGTCGCCGGCATGGCCCTGCGCCGGATCGAAGTAGTCGAGCGCGCGGGTGATCAGCAGGTAGGTGTTGGCGTCGAAGTACTTGGCGAACTTCTCGGCCTGATAGCGCAGGTAGGACTCGATCTCGAACTCCGCGTCGAACGAGAATCCGTACCCTGCGCCGCCGCGCAGCAGCCGCCCGAACCGCTCGGCCATCGTGTCGTCGGACAGGTAGGTGATGTGCCCGATCATCCGCGCCACCTGCAGTCCGCGCGTCGGCACGACGCCGTGGTCGTAGAAACGCCCGCCGTGAAAATCGGGGTCGGTGATGATCGCGCGCCGCGCCACTTCGTTGAACGCGATGTTCTGTGCGGAGAGTTTCGGGGTCGACGCGATGGCGACGCAGTGCGCGACCCGCTGCGGATAGAGGTAGCTCCACGCGATCGCCTGCATGCCGCCCAGGCTGCCGCCCATGATCGCGGCGAAGCGCTCGATGCCCAGCGCGTCGGCGAGCCGCGCCTGCGCATGGACCCAGTCCTCGACGGTGAACACCGGGAAGTCCGGGCCGTAGCGCCGGCCGGTCTCCGGGTTGGTCGACATCGGGCCGGTCGAACCGAAACAGCTGCCAGGGTTGTTGACCCCGACCACGAAGAAGCGTCGGGTGTCGATCGGCTTTCCCGGCCCGACCATGTTGTCCCACCAGCCCACATTGTCCGGCTGGTCCGCGTACCTGCCGGCGACGTGGTGCGACGCATTGAGCGCGTGCGCGATCAGCACCGCGTTGGAGCGATCGGCGTTGAGCTCCCCGTAGGTCTCGTAGACCAGTTCGTAGTCCGCGAGCGACGCGCCGCTGCGCAGCGCGAGCGGCTGCGCGAAGTGCATCCGCTGGGTCTGAACGATTCCGACCGACTGTTGCTCCGTGTCCGGCACGGCGACGAACTCCTCACAAAAAAAAACCGACCGGCTCGCTTCGGCTCGGTCGGGCAACTCGGGACCACGGTCCCAGCCGCTTTAGCCGTATTTCTAACGCGCCCGCAAGCTGGATTTCAAATCGGCGCCGAAGGGAACCTTACTGAGGGCGACCCCGCCTGTCAACCGGCGCCAGACGCTTCGGAGGCCACGGGATCGGCGGACGCGGCCGACGCGCGCGCACCCATCGGCTCCGCCCGAAGCCTCTGCATCGCCGCCTGCACCTTCGCAGGATCATCGCTGTTCAGCAGCCGGCTGACCCGCCCCTTCAGACGGCCGACGTCGGCCAGCAGGATCTCGCGCTTGACCAGCAGCAGGCTCGCCGAGTGCATCGAAAACTCGCTCAGCCCCATGCCGAGCAGCAACCGCGTCGCGGTGTGGTCACCGGCCAGTTCGCCGCACACCGCGACCGGCTTGCCCGCACGGTGCCCGGCACGGATCGTCATCGAGATGAGCCGCAGGACCGCCGGGTGAAAGGGGTCGTACAGAGGGGCGACCGCATGATCGGCGCGATCGATCGCGAGCGTGTACTGGATCAGGTCGTTGGTGCCGATCGACAGGAAGTCGAGCCGGCGCAGGAACAGCCCCACGGACAGCGCCGCCGCTGGCACCTCGATCATCCCCCCCACCGGCATGCGGTCGTCGAAGGGCTGCCTGCGCTCGCGCAGGCGCTCGCGCGCCTGCGCGATCAGCCGAAGCGCCTGGTCGATCTCGTGGCCGTGCACCAGCATCGGGATCAGCAGCCGGACCGGTCCGTGCGCTGACGCCCGAAGGATCGCGCGCAGCTGCGTCAGGAACATCTCCGGTTCGGAAAGACAGTAACGGATCGCGCGCCGGCCCAGCGCCGGGTTGGTGATCGACGCGACGTCGCCCGGGTCGAGGGCCTTGTCCGCGCCGACGTCGAGCGTGCGGATCGTGACCGGCCGGCCGCGCATCGCCAGCACCGCAGCGCGGTAGGACTCGTACTGCTCGTCCTCGCCCGGCAGCGAGCGCCGGCCCAGGAACAGGAACTCGGAACGGAACAGGCCGATGCCCGAGGCGCCCGCCTCGCGGGCCTGCTCCGCCTCCTCGGGCAGTTCGATATTGGCGTGCAACTCGATCAAGTGCCCGTCCAGCGTGCGCGACGGCACGTGAATCAGCCCCTTGAGCCGCTCGCGGTCCAGGCGCGACGCCACCTGCTTTTGCTGGTACTCGGCCAGCACGGTCTCGTCCGGCGCGACGATCACCAGCCCGTTGTCGCCGTCGAGGATCAGCCACTCGTTGTCGAGAATCAGATCGCGCGCGCAGTCCAGGCCCACGACCGCCGGAACGTTCATGCTTCGCGCGAGGATCGCGGTGTGCGAGGTCGTGCCGCCCTGGTCGATCGCGAAGCCGAGCGCGCTCTTCAATGCGAGCATGTCGCCGGGCGCGATGTCCGCTGCCACGAATATCGACGGCTCCCCCGCGCCGAGCGGCTGCCCGGCGGTGCCGGACAGGACCTTCAGTACCCGGTCGGCCACCTGCTGGACGTCGCGCCCGCGCTCGCGCAGGTAGGGATCCTCGAACTCGTCGAACTGGTGGGCCAGACCGTCGGCCTGCGACGCCACCGCCCACTCCGCGTTCCAGCCGTGCTCTCCGATCTGTTCGCGCGCCGCGTCGCACAGCATCGGATCGTCGAGGATCATTGCGTGCACGTCGATCAGCGCCCGCGCCTCCGAGGGCGCGTCATCCGGAAGGTGTGACGACAGCGAGCGCAGTTCGACCTTCACCGTGCGCAGCGCGGCGTCGAGGCGGTCGATTTCCGCTTGCAGCGCCGCGGCCGGGACGTGGTAGCGGGCCACGTCGAACCGGCGCGACTCGAGCACCCGCGCGCGGCCGATGACGATGCCGCCCCCGATCCCTGTGCCGTGAACGCTGAACATGAGTGGACTCTATCAGCCTCCGGCGGCCTCAGATTTCCTCGCCGAACCCGGCTGCGACCAGCCCCGCAAGCGCGTCGACCGCGTCCTGCTCGTCCGGGCCCTCGGCCTCGATCACCAGCATGCTGCCCTTCGCGGCCGCGAGCATCATCACCCCCATGATGCTCTTGGCGTTGATGCGCCGGGCGCCCTTGGACATCCAGACCTCGCTGGCGAACTTCGAGGCGAGCTGGGTGATCTTCGCCGACGGTCGGGCGTGCAGCCCCAGCTTGTTGACCACGGTCGCTTCAAGCCTGGTCACTGCCATCTCCTCGCGCCTGCGGTGGCTCGACCTCCAGAATGGCTGCCTTGGCGCTGGTCACGAGCGTCTGCACCAGTTCCTCCAGCGGACCACGGCGAGTGTTCAGCGCCTTCACCAGCATGGGCAGGTTCACGCCGGCGAGCACGTAGACCCGATGCGGCTCGGCGAGCGATGCCGCGATCCTGGACGGCGTCGCCCCGTAGATGTCGGTGAGCACGAGCACGCCGCTGCCGTCGTTGATCCGGGCGGCAAGTTCGCGCGCCGCGGCACAGGCGGCTTCCGGATCCTCGTCGGGAATCACGTCGAGCGCCGCGAGCTGCGCCGGCATCCGCCCGAAGATGTGGCGCGTGCAATGGATCAGCGCCGTGCCCAGCGGCTCGTGAGAGACGACCATGATTCCGATCATGGGACGAAATGATATGGCATTGGGGCGTGGCGACGGCATCCGGGCGCGGCGGCGGGCAGGGCGGCGCCGGCGCGGCCCTTGCTCCTGGCGACGCGGCGCGGCCGCCGCGCCTCAGGCGCCAGCGACCGCTCGCTCGAGCGCCGCAACGAACATCTTCGCCACGTCGAACCCCGTCTGCTGTTCGATCTCGCGAAAACAGGTCGGGCTGGTGACGTTGATCTCGGTGATGCGATCCCCGATCACGTCCAGTCCCACGAGCAGCAGTCCCCGCTCGGCGAGCACCGGAGCGAGCGCCTCGCCGATCGCCCGGTCGCTCGGCGAGAGTTCGCGCGCCACCCCGCGCCCCCCGGCCGCAAGATTGCCGCGGAACTCACCCTCCTTGGGAATCCGCGCCAGGCAATATGGGACGACCTCCCCGCCGATCAGCAGCACCCGCTTGTCGCCGTCCGAGATCTCGGGAACGAATCGCTGCGCCATCACCGAGCGCTCGCCGAAACGGTTGAGCGTCTCGATGATCACCGAGAGGTTCGGGTCGTCCGAGCGCGCCCGGAAGATCGAGGAGCCGCCCATGCCGTCGAGCAGCTTGAAGACCGCTTCCCCGTGCTCCTGCACGAAAGCGCGCAGCCGCTCGGGGTCGCGCGTCACGACCGTGGGAGTCATGAACTGCGCGAAGTCGATGATGGCGAGCTTCTCGTTGTGGTCGCGGATCGCGCGCGGGTCGTTGAAGACCCGCGTGCCCTCGCGCTGCGCGAACTCCAGGAGATAGGTCGAGTAGACGTACTCCATGTCGAACGGCGGGTCCTTGCGCATCAGCACCGCGTCGAACGAGGACAACCGGTGCACGATCTCCGGCTCGAGCCGGTACCACTCGTCGCTGTCGCCGCTGGCATCGACGATGTGGATGCGCCGGGTCCGGGACATCACGGTGGAGTTCTCGTACCAGACCTCGCGCTGTTCGCAGGTGTGGACCTCGTGCCCGCGGGCTTGCGCCTGCGCGATCATCGCCACGGTCGAATCCTTGTAGGCCTTGATCGTGGAGAGCGGGTCGATGATGACGGCGATGCGCATGGTCTGGGGTCCTCAGCCGTACAGCGATTGGTCGGGGTCGGTGCGCTCGAGCTCGATCGACGCGGCGAGCAGCGCGAGCCGGGCGACGACCCCGTAGGC
>JAHEDO010000258.1 GCA_024641185.1 Burkholderiaceae bacterium
GCTGATCGAACTGCTGCACCGCGTGGTGCGCGCCGCGCGCCGGGGCGCGGGCGAGCCCGCGCGAATCGACACCACTTGCGACGAACACAACCCCGATCGGTGATCACGATGACGAAGATGGACCTGGACTCCCTGATTGCAATCGACATCCACACGCACGCGGAAGTCTCGACGCGCGTGCTGCCCGACGAGGCCGAAGCGGAAGCGCTGGAAGCCCGCGGCAAGTACTTCCGCTACGAGGTCAAGCACCCGACGATCGCGCAGATGGCGGCCTATTACCGCGAACGCAAGATCGCCTTCGTCGTGTTCACCGTGGATCACGAGCGCGGCATGGGCATCAAGCGCATCTCCAACGAGGAGGTCGCGGAGTCGGCAGCCGAGCACGCCGACATCTGCATCCCCTTCGCCAGCATCGACCCGGCGCGCGGCAAGATGGGCGTGCGCGAGGCGCGCAGGCTGATCAAGGACTTCGGCGTGAGGGGCTTCAAGTTCCACCCGATCATCCAGGGGTTCTTCCCGAACGACCGCGACTGCTATCCCCTGTACGAGGTGATCGCCGAGGCGGGTCTGCCCGCGCTCTTCCACTCGGGCCAGACCGGCATCGGCGCCGGCATGCCGGGCGGCGGCGGACTGCGCCTGAAGTACGCCAACCCGCTGCACCTCGACGACGTCGCGGCCGACTTCCCGGAGATGCCGATCATCTCCGCGCACCCGGGCGTGCCCTGGCAGGACGAGCAGCTCTCGGTCGTGACGCACAAGCCGAACGTCTACATCGACCTCTCGGGCTGGTCGCCGAAGTACTTCGAACCCAAGCTCGTGCAGTACGCCAACACGCTGCTGAAGCACAAGGTGCTCTTCGGCAGCGACAACCCGGTGATCCAGCCCGACCGCTGGCTCGCCGACTTCGAGAAGCTCCCGATCAAACCCGAGGTCCGTCCTCTCATCCTCAAGGAAAACGCAGCGAAGCTGCTGAAACTCGAATGAGCATCATCACCGTCACCCGAGACGACGGCATCGCCGTCGTGACCGTCGACAACCCGCCGGTCAACACCATCACCGCGGCCGTGCGCGAGGCGCTGCGCGGCGCGCTGCCACAACTCGAGGGCGCGCGCGCGGTCGTGCTCGTCTGCGCGGGGAGCACGTTCTTCTCCGGCGCCGACATCGGCGAGTTCTCCGGGCCGCCGAAGGAAGAGGAATACCGGGCGCTGTTCAACGCGATCGAGGCGCTCCCGGTGCCGGTGGTTGCGGCGATGCACGGCACGGTGATGGGCGGCGGGCTCGAGATCGCGCTCGCCTGCCACTACCGGATCGCCGCGCCCGGCACCCGCTTCGCGATGCCCGAGGTCACCCTCGGCATCATCCCGGGCGCGGGTGGCACGCAGCGCATGCCGCGCCTCGTCGGCGTCGAGCGCGCGCTGGAACTGATCGTCGGCGCCGCGCCGGTGCCGGCCGAGAAGGCGCTCGAAATGGGCTTTGTCGACCGGATCGCGCAAGGCGACCTCGGCGCCGCGGCGCTCGACTACGCCCGCGAGCTTCTGGCCGGCGGCAAGGGGCCGCGGCGCACGGGCGAGATGAGCGTCGACCCCGCCACCGGCACCGAAGCGGTGCTCGAGCGCTTCCGCCAGGAGGCGGCGAAGCGGTATCGCGGGCGACAGGCGCCGCTCACCGCGATCGAGGCGGTGCGCGCCGCCATGACGATGCCGCTAGAGCGGGGTCTCGCGTACGAGACCGACCTCGTGAACCGCGCGAAGGCGACCGACGAGTCCCGGGGCGCGGTTCACGTGTTCTTCGCCGAGCGCGAGACGCGGCGGGTCCCCGGTCTCGAGTCGGCACAGGCGCGGCCGGTGAAGAGCGCCGCCATCGTGGGCGCCGGAACGATGGGCGGCGGCATCGCGATCTGCTTCGCGAACGCCGGGATCCCGGTGACGATATTCGACACGAGCCGCGAGGCGCTCGATCGGGGTCTCGCGGCCGTCGATGCCACCTACCAGAGCCAGGTGCAGCGCGGCCGCCTCGCGCCGGAGGCCAAGGCGAAGCGGATCGGCCTCATCACCGGCTCGCTCGACTACGCGGACGGCAAGGACGCCGACGTGTGGATCGAGGCGGTCTTCGAGAACATGGACCTGAAGAAGCGGATCTTTGCCGAGCTCGACCGCATCGCGAAGCCCGGCGCCGTGCTCGCGACGAACACGTCGACGCTCGACATCGACGAGATCGCGACCGCCATCGGGCGCAAGTCCGACGTGATCGGCCTGCACTTCTTCTCGCCCGCGAACGTGATGCCGCTGCTGGAGGTGGTGCGCACCCGCGATACCGCGCCCGAGGTGGTGCGCACAGCGATGGAGCTCTCCAGGCCGCTGCGGAAGACGCCGGTGCTCTCCGGGGTCTGCTACGGCTTTATCGGCAACCGGATGATGGAGGGCTACGCGCGCGAGGCCGAGCGGATCGTGCTCGAGGGCGCGACCCCGCGCCAGGTCGACTCGGCACTGGAGAAGTGGGGGATGGCGATGGGGATCCTCGCGGTCTTCGACATGGCGGGAATCGGCGTGGGCGTCAGCGTGCACACGTCCAATGCCGACAAGTATCCCCCGGATCCGACCTACTACCAGGCCGACTTCGCGCTGTACGAGGCCGGCAGACAGGGGCAGAAGAACGGCAAGGGGTACTACCGGTACGAGGGCCGAAACCGGATCGACGACCCCGAGGCGATCGAGATCCTGCGCGCGCGCGCGAAGGCGCTCGGCGTGCCCCAGCGTAGCCACACCGACGAGGAGATCGTCGAGCGCTGCCTGTTCCCGATGATCAACGAGGGCCTTCGCATCCTCGACGAAGGCATAGCGGTGCGTGCGAGCGACGTCGATGTCGTCTGGTGCGCCGGCTACGGCTTCCCGCGCTGGCGCGGCGGGCCGATGTTCTACGGCGACACGGTCGGCCTGGACAAGGTGCTCGCAGGGATGCGCAAGTACGGCGAGCAGCTCGGCGAGCCGTTCGGCCGCGTGCACTGGGCGCCGTCGAAACTGCTCGAGCAGCTGGTCGCACAGGAGCGCAAAATCGCCGACTGGACTCGCTGACGCCTTCGCGACGCGGCGTTCTAGCCCGCGTGCGGCGGCGCTTCGCCGCCGCGAACCAGTTCCACCCTCAACGCGCTCGCGCTGTCGAGGTGAACGTCGCGCTGCGGGAACGCGACGACGATGCCGGCTTCGCGCAACTGCTTCTCGATCATGAAGCGCAGGTCGCTCATCACGATCAGCACCGAGGCTTCCGGCCTGAACTCGAACCAGAAGTAGAGCGCGAAGACCTGCGCGTTGTCGCCGAAGTCCTCGAAGACGACATAGGGCGCCGGGTCGTCGAGAATCAGCCCGTGGCGCCTCGCGCATTCCTCGAGGATGTCCGCCACCTGGCGCACCGGCGAGCCGTACGCGACGCCGACCCTGACGATGCGGCGCACCCGCCGGTCGTTGTGGCGGGTCCAGTTGGTGAACCTGTTCTCCAGCAGCGCGGAATTCGGCACGATCGTGTCGGTGCCGTCGAAACAGTGGATCGTCGACGAACGCAGGTCGACCGAGAGCACCGTTCCCGACACGCCGTCGACCTCGACGATGTCGCCGATCTGGACGCTTCGCTCGGCCAGCAGGATCATTCCGCTGATGAAGTTCTTGAAGATCGTCTGCGTGCCGAAGCCGATCGCGATCGCGAGCGTGCCGCCGAGGAACGCGAACACGGTGAGGGGAATCCGCGCGATGTTCAGCGTGAACAGGGCCAGCGCGAAGGCGATCAGCGCGAGTGACCAGCGGCGCACGTTGGCGGCCAGGCGCGGATCGGATCCCCTCGCGACCATCCATCGCGACACGCGCCGCATCAGCAGCGCCGCGAGCGCGTAGCCGCCCACGAACAGCACGATGGCGCCGATGCTCTTGCCGACGGTGACTCCGTGCGAGGTCGTCACCGCGCGGCCGTCGACCATGATCGTGTCCTCGACCGCGAAGAGCTCGAAATTCCAGGTGGCGCGAGCGCTGGCCTTCAGGGCCGACCAGAACTCGGCAGCCCGCGCGGCGAGGTGGCGCTCGGCGCCCTGGGTTTTGAGCGCGGCTACCCATCGGTTCAGCGTCGACGAAATGCGCGACAACTCGTCGCGGGTGCGCTCGATGTTCGCGACCGCCTGCGCCCCGGCGGCGATCGCCTGTCGATGGAATTCGACG
>JAHEDO010000049.1 GCA_024641185.1 Burkholderiaceae bacterium
GCTCACCGAACGCACGCTGATCCAGCAAAAACGTGGCGCAGAACTCGGGCAGGCGGTGATGGCCAGGCTCGATCGCCTTCCGATGCCGTCGGTGGCGCTGGTCAACGGCTACGCGTTCGGCGGCGGCCTCGAACTGGCCATGGCCTGCACCTTCCGTCTCGCGACGCCGAACGCGAAGATGGGCCTGCCCGAAATCAAGCTCGGACTGATTCCGGGCTACGGCGGCACCCAGCGGCTGCCACGCCTCGTCGGCGAGGCTCGCGCTCTCGAGATGATCATGACCGGGCGCAGCATCGATGCGCGCACCGCGCTCGCCTGGGGCCTCGTCAATCGCGTGGTCGAGACGGAGCCGCTCGAGGCGGCGCTCGCCTTCATCCGCGAGTTCGCGGGCCACAGCCTGCCGGTGCTGGGTTTTGCGCGCGACGCGGTGCGTCGTGCGCTGGACACGCCGCTGGCCGAAGGCCTGAAGATCGAGGCCGATCTGTCGACGCTGGCCTACCAGACGGCGGATGCTGCCGAGGGCATGATGGCGTTCATGGCCAAGCGTCCCGCGAAGTTCGGAGACCGATGATGGACGAGCGGGTGATTGCGGTCACCGGCGCGAGCCGCGGCATCGGCGCCGCGATCGCGCTGGAGCTGGCCCGGCGAGGGTTCGTCGTCGGATGCCTGACTCGCAAGGGCGTCGGCGTGGAGGGCGTCGCCGTGGACGAGGGGCTGCGCCAGCGCATGGTGAACCTCGCCTGCGATGTGGACGACGAGGGCTCGCTGCGCGCGGCGTTCGACGCGCTCGCCGCACGCTGCGGGCGCATCGACGCACTGGTCAACAACGCCGGCATCCACCGCACCGCGAAGTCCGCCGACATGCCGACCGACGTCTTCGACGCGGTGATGAACACGAATGCGCGCGCGGTCTACGTCGCCTGCCGCGAGGTCTACCCGCACCTGAAGCAGCGCGGCGGCATGATCGTGAACATCGGCTCGTTCTTCGACAAGATGGGCGTGAAGGGCAACCTCGCCTACTGCGCCTCCAAGGCCGCCGTCGGCGCGATCACCCGCTGCCTCGCGGTCGAATGGGCGAGCCAGGGCATCCGCGTGCTGGACGTGGCGCCGGGCTATATCGAGACGGAACTGAACGCCGACGTGATGCAGGGCCCGCTGCGCGAGTTCCTGCAGGCGCGCGTCCCCGGCAAGCGTCCCGGTCGCCCCGACGAGGTCGCGCGATTCGTCGCGTCGCTGATCGGCGAGGACATCGGTTTCCTTTCCGGCGAGACGCTCTACATCGACGGCGCGCAGGCCATCGCCCACTGAAGGATCGAGCCCCATGACCGTCTTCGAACGCCTCGACGCCAGCCTCGTGCTGGCCGACGAGGAGCGCATGCTGGTCGACAGTGTGCGTGACTTCGCCCGGAACGAGATCGCCCCGCGCGCCCAGGCCTATGACCGGAACGCCGAATTCCCCTGGGAGAACGTGCGCGCGATCAATACGCTCGGCCTGAACCAGATGTTCGTTCCCGAGGCCTACGGCGGGGCGCCGCTGTCCTACGCCGCCTACCTCGTGTGCGTGCGGGAAATCAGCCAGGCCTGCGCTTCCACCGGCATCATCTGGGCGACCAACTTTCACGGCATGAAGCCGCTGATCGATTACGGCAACGAGGAACAGAAGCAGCGTCTGCTGCCTCGCATCGCACAGGGCGGGCTGGGCGCGCTCGCGATCACGGAGCCGTCCGCGGGGTCGGATGCCACAGGCATGAAGACCCGGTTCACGCCGCAAGGCGACGCGATCGTCGTCGACGGCGGCAAGACCTTCATCACCAACGGCGACTGCGCCGACCTCATCCTGCTGTTCGGCAAGTGGAGCGGGATCGACGACCCGAAGGGCGCGATCTCAGCCCTGGTCGTCGAGAAGGGCACGCCTGGCCTCACCGTCGTGGGCACCGAGCAGAAGATGGGGCACCGTGCGTCGAGCACGGCAACGCTGGCCTTCGACGGGATGCGCGTTGCACGGGAGAACCTGCTGCTGGGCCCCGGCGACGGTCTGAAGATTCTGTTCGGCTCGCTGAACAAGTCGCGCCCGAGCGTCGCGGCGCACGCGCTGGGCATCGCACGGGCCGCCTGGCAGGACGCGGTCGACTACATCAACGAGCGCCGGCAGTCCGGCAGAACGATCATCGAGTTCCAGGGCATACAGTTCCTGCTCGCCGATCTCGCCACCGACCTGGCGCAGTGCGAGGCTTGGCTGTGGCACGTTGCGCGGCTGGTGGAGTCCGGCGCTGCCGACTTCGGCATCGAGGCGTCGATGCTCAAGATGCGTGCCTCGGACCTCGCGATGCGCATCGCCACCGAGGCGGTGCAGCTGCACGGCGGCTACGGGTACTGCAGCGAGTATCGCGTCGAACGCCTGATGCGCGACGCGAAGATCACGCAGATCTGGGAGGGCACCAATCAGGTCCACCGTCAGTTGATCGGCCGAAGTTTCATCAAGAGGGGAAAGTCATGAACCGGACCCCGACACGGAGGGAGAAGCGATGAAAGACATCCGGACCGTCGGAGTGGCCGGCTCGGGCACCATGGGCGCGGGGATCGCGATCGTGTGTGCGCGCGCGGGCTTCGACACGATCGTTTACGACACGCGCGCCGACGCGCTCGAGCGCGCGCGTGAGCAGACCAAGGCCTTCTTCGGAAAGTCGGTCGCGCGCGGCAAGCTGAAGGCCGAAGAGCTGCCCGGCATCCTCGCCCGGCTGAAATACGTGACCTCGCTGGACGCACTGTCGGGCTGCGATCTGGTGATCGAGGCGGTCTACGAGGACCTGAAGGTCAAGCACGAACTGTTCAGCGCGCTGAACCCTCTGGTCGGCGAAGACACGATCTTCGCTTCGAACACCTCGACGATCTCCATCACCGAGATCGCCGGCGGCTCGGGGCGCGACGACCGCTTCGTCGGCATGCACTTCTGCCTGCCCGCGCAACTGATGCGCCTGGTCGAGATGTCGCCGGGGCTGAACACGAGCGAGAAGACCTTCGAGCGCGCCTGGGCGTTCTGCAAGGCACTCGGACAGAACCCGGTGAAGACGCAGGACAGCCCCGGCTTCATCCTCAACTACTTCCTGATCCCGTTCAACAACGACGCGATCCGGCTGGTGGAGCAGGGCGTGGCCGAGCCGGCCGACGTGGACGTCGCGATCAAGACGGCGATGGGCTACGCGATGGGGCCGTTCGAGCTGCTCGACCTGATCGGCATGGACACGGTGGTGCTGCTGTGCGAGGCGATGCACGGCCTCACGCACGAACAGCGCGCGACCTGTCCCGCGCTGGTGAAGCGGATGATCGCCGCCGGCCATCTGGGCCGCAAATCGGGCCGTGGCTTTCACAGCTACGGCGACACCAAAATGTTCGGAGCCTGACCATGCTGCGCTACGTGATCCGCAAGCGGGGCGAGAGCCGCTCGTTTCCGTCGGACGCCCCGGAGAACCATCCGCTGCTCGTCAATGCGGCGGACCATCCGGAAACCCACGGCCCGCGCGACGTGCTCGTCGTGATCGGCGACCAGGCCGGCAAAGCCTTCGCGAAGATCCACGACCCGACACCGTGGCGTGCGATCGTCGTCGAACTCGGCACCGAGTGCCTGGGTGTGCACACCGGCGAGTCGCGCGGCCAGGAGGGATCCAACGTGCTCGGCTTCGCGCGGTTCCGGCTCGGTCATGCGCGACCCACCTCGCTGGTCGAACTGGTCAAGCAGCCCAACACCGCACCCGAGGCGATCGCAGCCGCGCGCGAGGTCTTCGAGAGCCAGGGACTGACGGTCGCCGTGTGCAACGACTTCCCGGGGCGCATCGTCGATCGGCTGATCCGTCCGTACCTGAACGCGGCGCTGCGCCGGCTCGACGAGCGGCTGGCCAGTGCGGACGACATGGACACCACGCTGCGGCTGGGCCTTGGCTACCCGGAGGGGCCGATCGCTCTGCTCGAGCGCACCGGGCTTGCCGAGCACCACGACGTCACGCACGCGCTTTATCAGGCGCTCGGTGACGCCGCCTTCGCGCCGGCGCGCCGGGCGCAGGTCGCCAAGGCGCGCGCGGGCCGGTCGTGAAGCGCAAAGGAGGCAACGATGCGCGCGGTGATCGTTCACGAGCACGGCCCGGCCGACAGTCACCGCGTCGAGGCGGTCCCTGATCCGGTCCCTGGGCCCGGCGAGGTCGTGGTGGAACTGCGTGCGATCGGTGTCAACTACCCCGACCTGCTGGTGACCGAGGGCAAGTACCAGTTGCTTCCGCCGCGGCCGTTCAGCCCCGGCAAGGAGGGCGCCGGCGTGGTCGCCGCGCTCGGGCCGGGAGTGCAGGGACTCGACATCGGCGAGCGCGTGTCGTTCCAGACCGAGTACGGCGCCTACGCGCAGCGCATCGCGGTCCGCAGCGCGACGGTCTATCCGATGCCCGCGTCGATCGGCTTCGAGGACGCGGCGGCACTCGGCCTCACCTACCAGACCGCGCATTTCGCGCTGAGGGAACGCGCGTCCCTCGTGCCCGGCGAGTCGGTGCTGGTGACCGGCGCGAGCGGCGGTGTGGGGCTGGCCGCGGTCGAGATCGCCAAGGCGATGGGCGCGCGCGTACTCGCGGGCGTCACCTCGGCCGAGAAGGGGCGTCTGGCCCTGGCTCACGGCGCCGACGCGGTCGTCGACCTGGCCGCGGAGAACCTGCGCGATTCGCTGCGCGAGCAGATCGCGCGCGAGACCGGCGGCGGCGTGGACGTGGTGATCGACAACGTCGGCGGTGATGTGTTCGCCGGCGCGCTGCGCGCGCTCGCCTGGCGGGGCCGACTGGTGGTCGTGGGTTTCGCGAGCAACCGCATCCCGGAGATGCGAGCCAACTATCTGCTGGTCAAGAACATCGCGGTGACCGGCCTGCAGTGGAGCGACTACCGCGAGCGGCGCCCCGACTGGGTCGCGCAGGTGCAGCAGGAACTGTTCGGACTATACGAGGCGGGCAGCTTGCGCCCGCACATCAGCGCACGCTATCCGCTCGAGCGTTTCGCCGAAGCGCTCGAGCGCTTCAGGCGGCGGGACGTGACGGGAAAGATGCTGCTCTTGCCGACCGGCTGATGCCGGCGCGCGCCCCGCGCTTCAGCGCGTGCGCTGCAGGATGCCGCGGTCCATGCTGAGCAGTCCGTCGACCATGCTCTCGGAGTGCTGCAGGTCCGACTCCGACAGCAGCACCGTCAGGCCGTGTTCCTTCAGGCCCGAGATCACCTGCACCAGCCGCTGCGCGAGCGCAGGCGCCACGCCCTCGAACGGCTCGTCGAGCAGCAGCAGCTTGCGCCCGTACATCAGCGAGCGGCCGAGCGCGGCGAGCTTCTGCTGCCCGCCCGACAGCTGCAGCCCTTTGCGCGGCGCGAATTCGCGCAGCTCGGGGATCATCTCGTAGACCTTGAGCAGACGCTCGTCCGCATCGGGTGCCTTGACCGCCCACAGCGGCACCAGCAGGTTCTCCGCGATCGTCAATTCCGGGATCAGCCGCCGGTCCTCCGGCATGTATCCGATGCCCAGCGCGTTGCGACCATGGGTGGGCAGCGCACGAAGGTTGGTGCCGTCGTAGGTGATCGTTCCATTCCTGGCCGCGAGCAGGCCGACGATGCTCTTCATCAGCGTCGTCTTGCCCGCCCCGTTGCGCCCGATCAGGCCGGTCATCGATCCGGTCGGCAATTCGAACGAGACGCCTCGCAGGATCTCTACCGCGCCGATCGATACGTCGAGCTGGTCGATCTTAAGCACGCTGGCTCCCCACGACGAAGCGCAATACGTCGGGATCGACGAGCGCGACCTCCGGGGGCGCGTCGCAGATGACCTGGCCATCCGCGAACGCGATCACGCGCTGCGCGAACCGGCTCACCACCTCCATGTCGTGCTCGACGAAGAGCACCGTCGCCCCCGCGTCCTTCACGACCTTCATCACCATTTCCATGATCCCGAACTTCTCTTCCGACGAGACACCGCTGGTGGGCTCGTCCAGCAGGAGGATCTTGGGTGCCGCGACCATCGTCAGCGCGATGTCGAGCAGCTTGCGAACGCCGCCCGGCAGCACCTGTGCACTACGGCCCCTGTAGGACGTCAGGTCGAAGCTCGCGAGGATCTCCTCCGCCACCGCGTGCAGCGACTTGTCGCGACCGGGCACGATCGGTTCGCCGCTCGAAAAGAACCCGCCGCGCCCCGCGTTGTGCAGCACCACCGCGAGCCCGACCATCATGTTCTCGAACACGGTCAGCGAGTTGTACAGCTGCGGGATCTGGAACGACCGACAGATGCCCAGCCGCGTGATGTCGCGCGGTTGCAGCGGCGTGATGTCCCGACCGTCGTAGACGATGGTGCCGGTGTCCGGCTTCAGGTAGCCGGTCACCATGTTGATGAAGGTCGTCTTGCCCGCACCGTTGGTGCCGATCAGCCCGACGAAGGAATCGCGCTCGACCGCGATGTTGATGTCCTTCGCGGCGGTCACCGCGCCGAAGCTCTTGTTGAGCCCGGTCGCCTCGAGGATCAGGTTCTTGCGCGCGTCGGCCATCGCGTCAGCCTTCGTTGGCCTTGAACCGGCGGCCGAACAGCGACCACAGCCCGCTGGGCAGGAACACGATGATCAGCAGCAGCGCGGTGCCCAGAACCATCTGCCAGGTGTTCGGGGAGAAGTCGAACGCGAAGCTGTGGATCACCCCGAAGATGACGGCACCGAGGAAGGGCGCGATCACGCTGCCGGTGCCGGCCAGGATCGCGATGAAGACGAACTCTCCGGACTGTGTCCAGTACGCCATCTCCGGGTCGATGTGCCCGACTGCGGCGGCAACCAGCGCGCCCGCGGCGCCGGCCAGCGTCGCGCCGATGATGTAGATCACGTGGATCGCGTAACGCGCGGAGCCTCCCATGTACTCGACGCGGATCTCGTTGTCGCGGATCGCGGGGGCCATCAGCCCGAGCGGCGTGCCCAGGTAACGGTGGAGGCCCAGCGCCGCCCCGGTGCACACGACGGCGGCGGCGGCGAGCATCGAATAGCGAACCATCGACTGCTCGGGGCGCACGCCGAACAGCGTGAACTGCTCGACATTGAATCCGTCGGTCGAACCGAGCGACTCGGTCTTGACCAGCAGGCCGTAGAGGATCATCGACAGCGCGAGCGACAGCAGCCCGAAGAAGATCCCGCGGTACCTGGCGAGCAGGAAACCGAGCAGCGCCGCGAGCACGCCCGCGGCGACGCCGCCGGCCAGCATCATCAGCAACAGATCGGTGACACCGAACTGCAGCCCCAACGCACCACCCGCGTAGGCGCCCAGGCAGTAGTACAAGGCCTGGCCGAACGACACCAGCCCGGTGCGCATCAACGGCAGCAGACCCAGCACGACCAGCCCCTTGGCCAGCGCGATGGTCAGCAGGAACTGCCCCCACAGCGGAAGAAAGAACCCCCCGATCAGGACCACGGCCAGCGTCCCGAGCAGGATCATCGGAGTGCGGTCGCTTTTCATATCTTGCGGGCCTCGGCGATGCTGAACAGGCCGCGCGGCCGGAAGGTCAGCACCAGCGCCATCACCAGGTAGATCACGAAGAGTTCCAGCTGGGGCGCGTAGTGGATCGAGGCCGAACGCACCAGCCCGACGATGACCGCGCCGATCGCAGCGCCCGGCAGGCTGCCGAGCCCGCCGATCACGACGACCGCGAACGACAGCACGATGATCTCGACGCCCATCGCGGGCACCACCGACATGGTCGGCGCGGTGAATGCGCCGCCGATCGCGGCGAGCAGCGAGCCGAAGGTGAAGGTGACCAGGTAGAAGCGCCCCACGTTGATGCCCAGCGCCCGGGCGATATCGGGGTCGTGGATCACGGTGAGCAGCAGCTTGCCGACCCGCGTGCCGGTCAGGGTCCACGCGAGCCCCAGTCCCGCGGCGAGCGCGACGAAGATGATGATCAGGCTGTAGGTCGGGTAGATCAGCGCGCCGAATTCGATCGAGCCCAGCAGCCCGTAGGGCTCGGCGATGAAGTACGGGTTCACGCCCCAGATCAGTTTGATCGTGTCTTCGAGGATCAGAAAGAGCGCGTAGGTGATCAGCATGATCACCACCTCGTCCTTCGCGTACATGTGCTTGAGCAGTCCGCGCTCGATCAGCGGTGCCAGCACCAGCGCCACCAGTACCGCGGATCCGAGCAGCACCGCGTACGAGAGCATCGGCGGCATGCCCTTGGCCAGCAGCGCGCCGGTCAATGACGCGGCCGCATAGGCACCCAGGGCATAGAAGCTGCCGTGGGTGAGATTCAGGATCTTCATGACGCCGTAGATCAGCGTCAGCCCGATCGCGGCGGTGAACAGCCACGACGAGTAAATGATCCCGTCGAAGAATACGGCGGCTAGGTTGTCCACGAGATGGCTCGGCAAACGAACGGCTGCCGGCTAAGGCAGCCGTTCGTTGGTTGTGCGCTCGGTCGGCGCGTTACTTCTTGAGTCCGCCCTTGATCCAGTCGGCGCTCTTCACACCTTCCGGCGGGTTGACCATATCGGCCGGATAGCGCTTGACGTTGGTCACCGTCATCTGGCCGTTGACCATCTTGGTCATGCCGTAGGCGGTCTCGGTCACCGCCTGGTGGCCCTTGCCAAGGCCCATCTTCACTTCACCGGCCGGGCTCATGAACGTCAGGTTCTCGAATGCCTCGATCACCTGCTCGGTCGACGGGCGCTTGCCGCCGTTGGCTGCCTGCGCCTTCTCCCACGCGGCCTTCACGCCGAGGATGGCCTGCGTCATCTGATACGCGGCGTAGTTCGGCGGGACCAGGAAGCGGTCCTGGAACTGGTCCCGGTACCAGGTGTTCAGGTCGCTCTTCGGTGCCAGCACGCCGTACGGGCCCCGGGCGCCGATGATGGTGCCGTCCGGAATCTGCTTGGCCAGCTTGAACATCGCGGTTTCGCCGGTGGTCAGGATCACGGAGCTCTTCTTGAACAGCCCGCGCGGCCCCGCCTGCAGGATGAACGCCTCCAGGTCACCGTCCCAGAAACTGGTGTGGATGACGTCGGAGCCCGACGTCAGCAGCGCCGAGATCTCGGCGCCATACTGCCCGGCGAACAGCTTGGGCATCTGCGACGTGGTCACCTGCGCGCCCGGCAGCATCAGCTTCATCGACGCTTCGAAGTCGCTCCAGGAGTCCTGGCCCCAGGCATAGTTCTGGTTGATGCCGGCGAACTTCTTCGCGTTCGGCTTGACACCCTTCGCGTACATCGCCGCGCCCACGCTGTCCATCGTGGAGTGCGCCGCGGTGCGGAACACGTACTTGTACGAGCCGTCCTCGAAAATGCGCGGTGTGCCGCAGTCGAAGAACACGGTCAGTTTCTTGAGTTCTTCCGCGACCGGCGCCATCGCCAGACAGTTGCCGCTGGAGATGTAGCCGACGACCAGGTCGACGCCGGCGCGCTGCACCAGGTTGCGGAACTCGGTGACTTGCGTCGTCGAGCTGCCGGCCTCGTCGATGAGCGTCATCTCGATCTTGGCGCCGCCGAGCCCCTTCTCGTTGTAGGGGGCCGGTGCCTTGCCTGCGTTCAGCATCTCGATCGTGAGTTCGGCCGCGTTGCGTGCCGGCACTCCGAACGGGCCGGCGGCGGGGCCGGACAGGAACGTGACGACGCCGATCTTCACCGGCGCCGCGTCCTGCGCGTAGGCCTGAGGAATCGCGAACGCGAGTGCCGCGACGCCTGCGATGGCGACTTTTGAGTTCATTTGCATGCTTGTCTCCTCCATGCGGATGTTGTTCGTATCTGCAGGCGACTGAGGCGCAATAGCGTCCCTCGCCGGCGTCATTTGCAGCATACGATCTTGGTGCAAAACGCAAGGCAGGTCAACTCGAAGGGCTTCTGCGCAGGGGCTTCCCGCCGTGCCATCCCCGGGGTCGGCCCAACCTGCCGGTCGCGATTCAGCGCGGCTCGTCGACCCCAAGGCGCTCGTCGCTGGGCGCGACGTCGGTCAGGAGGTCGCGGATCAGCTCCTTGTTCGGCAGCGGCTCGACGACCATCACGCGCGCCTCGAGCCGCGCCATGCATGCGTAGACGGATTTTCCATCGACTTTCATCATGCACTGTTTGCAGGCGTTGGCGTTGATGCAGGAGTAACGGAACGCGAGACCGGAGTCGGCCTGCGCGCGAATGTGGCGCAGTCCGTCGAGCAGCGACTGTCCGTGCTCGAACGGCACCACGTGGTCTTCGTAGCGCGGGGCTTCGCCGGGCGCCGCGCGCCGGATCCGCAGGATCGCCAGATCGCTCATCGGACACGCTCCCGGCACACGGCCGCAGTTTCGGATGGCCGACTCGCCCCGCCTGATTGCCGCGCCGCCTGGATCATGCGAGGGCCTCCTGCGGCACCGCGTGCCGCGCGATCGCGAGACCGTCGGGTGTGCTGCGCAGCGCCAAGTGCACCCGCCAGTCCGCGTCCAGCCCCGGGTGATCCTCGCGCTGGTGCGCGCCGCGGCTCTCGGTGCGCTCCAGCGCCGCGCGCGCGACGCACTGCGCAACGAGCGTCATCTGGCGCAGGTCGAGCCAGTCCAGCAGTTCTGGGTCGAACGTGTTGACGCCCCCGGGCGGCGTGTCGCCGATCGCCCGCCGGATCGCCTCGATGCGTGCCAGGGCGTCGCGCAGGCCGGCCTGCGTCCGGAACGGTCCAACGCCGTCGGCCATGATCGACTGGAGCTCGACGATCAGCGCGGCGCAATTGTGCTCGGGCCGGCCGCCGCGCTCGCTCAGCCAGCGCGGCTCCGGGCCGTCGCCCGGCCACAGGCGGGCGACGCCAGGATTGTCGCGCGCTGTTCGGGCCGCGCTAGCCGCGCTGGCGCCAGCCAGCCGTCCGAACGCGAACGCCTCGGTAATCGCATTGCCGGACAGCCGGTTCGCGCCGTTCGAACCGCCGACCGCTTCGCCCGCGGCAAACAGCCCGGGCAGGCTGGTGCGCATCGTCGCGTCCACCGCGATGCCGCCCATGTGATAGTGCGCGATCGGCGCGACCTCGACCGCCGTCTTCGTGAGATCGATGCCGTTGCGCGCCAGCCGGTCGATCACCGGCCCGAACGCATCGCGCAGCGCCGTCTCGCTCAGATGCTGGAACGACAGCCAGGCGCCCCCGTGGGGCGAGCCGCGTCCCGCCTCGACCTCCTTCGTGATCGCGTAGGTCGCCAGGTCGCGCGTGATCACGTAGCGGCCGTCCTCCGGCGCGCCGTAGCGGTCCGTGAATTCCTCCATGTCCGCATTGAGCAGCCGGCCGCCGAGCTTGTAACGGAACGGATCCCACATGATCGGGTCCATGCCGATCAGGCGCGGTGCGAGATGACCGATCGGGAAGAACTGGACGAACTCCATGTCGATCAGATCCGCGCCTGCGCGCAGCGCCAGCGCGTAGCCGTCGCCTCCGGTGTTCGCCGGGCCGCTGTTGCGGCGGTACAGCCGGGTGAGTCCGCCCGTGGCGATCACCGCTGCGTGCGCCGCCAGCGTGACAGTTTCGCCACTGTCCAGGTGCAGCGCGACCGCACCGACGCATTCGCCGTCGCGCACGACCAGATCGGTCACCGCGAGCTCGCCGATCCGACGGATCTCCGGTGTGCGCACCAGTCGCGTGCGCAGCGTGCGCGAGACCGCCGGACCGGTGTCCAGGAAGTCGACGTAGACGCAGCGCGCGCGGTCGTGGCCTGGCGCCATGACCTGCGCGTAGCGGCCGTCCTTGCGCGCCCAGCCGACGCCCCAGCGATCCATCTCTTCGATGCACTCCACGCCCTGCTCGCAGACGATGCGCGCCAGTTCTGGCTCGCACAGCCCGCGCCCCGCGCGCAGCGTGTCTCGGTAGTGATGCTCCCAGTGATCAGGGCAGGCACCGCCGACCGCGGCCGAGACTGTCATCTGCGCCATCACCGTCGCGCCGCCGCGCCCGATCAGGCTGCGATCGACCAGGATGACGCTCGCTCCGTCGCGCTGCGCCTGAAGCGCCGCGTACATGCCCGCGGCGCCCGAACCGATCACGAGAACGTCAGAGGACAGATGCATGGTCCGATCTTACCTGTCGCGAGCGCAGCGAAAACCGATGTAGACCACCGCGGTGTCTGCGGGCTTGCCCTGCAGATGATCGGCGCGCATCTGCCGCGCGCCGTACCACCACGATCCGCCCCGCGTGCGGCGTTCGGCGTTCCCCTTGGCCTCGCGCGGCTCGTCGACCCATTCCCACAGGTTGGCGCCCATGTCGTGCAGGCCGTTCACACCTGCGGGGGTGGCCGAAGTCCGCGCGTGCCCATGGCCTCGAGAGAGGTTCGCGCGATGCGCTACCGCGCGCTCCCGCGCAGCCGCACCGCAATCCTCCAGGCACTGCGCGCCGCTCGGCGACTCGCCGCTCGGATAAGGATAGGTGCGTCCGCGAATGAAGGGTGCAGGGGGAGCAGCGCGCTGCTCCGTGTATGCGGCCGAGACCCACTCGGCATCGGTGGGCAGGCGTCCACTGGCCCAGCGGCAGAACGCGTCGGCCTCGAACCACGTGACATGGGCCGCGGGCTCGTCGTCGTCGGCCGGCAGTTCGCCGCCGAACGGTGTGGCCCAGGTCCAGCCGGGCATGCTCACCCAACCGGCTTCGTAAACCGAGCCACCGCCACTGCGCTCGGCAGCGGTGCGCGTGCCGGTTGCCTGGACGAATCTTCGGAACTGGCCCACCGTCGTCTCGGTCCGCGCGATCGCGAAGCCGTCGAGTTCGACCCAGTCGATCGAGGCGGGGTTCGATGGCGCCGATCCCGCGACGCCGGAGGCCGCAAGGACTGCGACGACGGCCAGGCGCGCCAGTGTCGTGCCGGACACGCGCATCAGCGGGACACCCCGGGCGCGTCGACGCATCTCGTCGTTCCGGCGCAGACCTTCAGTGCAGCCCACGGACGGCAGGCGTCAGTTCGTGAATCCCGCGCCCAGCTTCGCGAGTCCGTCGATCTGTTGTGCGGAGAATCCCCAGTCGGCGAGCGCCGCGCGCCCGTGCTGGCCTCGCTCGGGCGTTGCCCCGCGGATCGCACCGGGCGTGCGCGAGAACCGGGGCGCCGGACCCGGCTGCGAGATGCCGCCCGATTCGACGAAAGTGCCGCGAGCCACGTTATGCTCGTTCTCGCGCGCTTCGGTGAAGGTGAGCACCGGCGCGAAGCAGGCGTCCGAGCCTTCGAACGCGGCCACCCACTCGTCGCGGGTCTTCGACTTGAACGTCGCGGCGAATTTCTGCTGCAGCACCGGCCAGCCCGCGCGATCGTTCTGAGCCGGCAGCGACTCGCCCGCCAGGCCCAGCCGCTCAAGAAGCTCGGCGTAGAACTTAGGCTCGATCGAACCGATGGCGACGTACTTGCCGTCCCTGGTCTCGTAGGTGTTGTACCAGGGCGCGCCGGTATCCAGGATGTTCTCGCCGCGCACTTCGGTCCAGCGCTTCGCGGCCAACATTCCCGAGAACATCGCGGCGAGCGTCGACGCACCGTCCACCATCGCCGCGTCCACAACCTGGCCCTTACCTGAGTGTTTCGCCTCGACCAGACCGCAGGCGATGCCGAACGCGAGCAGCATCCCACCGCCGCCGAAGTCGCCCACCAGGTTCAGCGGCGGCACCGGGGCGCCGCCCGCACGACCGATCGCGTGCAGCACACCGGTCAGCGCGATGTAGTTGATGTCGTGCCCGGCGCGCGGGGCCAGCGGGCCGTCCTGGCCCCAGCCGGTCATCCTGCCGTAGACGAGCCTCGGATTGCGCGCGAGCAGCAGGTCCGGGCCGAGCCCGATGCGCTCCATCACGCCCGGGCGGAAGCCTTCGATCAGCGCATCCGCCTTGTCGGCGAGCTGCAGCGCGGCCTCCACACCCTGCGCCGACTTCAGGTCCAGCGTGATCGAGCGCCTGCCGCGCGACATCACGTCGGTCCATCGCGCGCGCGGCACGCCCAGCCCCGGGTCCTGCGGCCGCTCGACGAGCAGCACGTCCGCACCCATGTCCGAGAGCATCATTCCGCAGAACGGCCCCGGTCCGATCGCCTCGAATTCGAGGACTTTGATTCCGGTCAGTGGTCCCATGCGGAAGATGATAGCTCGCCTGGGCCGGGTCAGTCAGTCAGGCAGGACGTGCCGGCGCGCGTCGATCCGCCGTCGCCGCGCGGGCGGTATGCTGCGCGGTGCACAGCCGCGCGATCGGCGCGTCGTGGAATGGCGGCCCGAAGCACGGCTGCACCAGGCCGCCGGCAATCATCAGCAGGGGGATCGAATGTTCTACGAGCTTCGCCAGTACGTGATTCGACCAGGCACCCGCGACCGCTGGGTGGCATTGATGCAGGAACAGATCGTGCCGTTCCAGAAACGCCAGGGCATGCAGATCGTGGGCTGCTTCACCGTGCCCGACGATCCCGAGGCCTTCGTCTGGATTCGCCGCTTCGACGACGAGGCTCAACGCCAGAAGCAGTACGAGGCCGTCTACAAGTCGGCCGATTGGCTCGAGAAGATCAAGCCGCAGATCGACGAGATGCTGATCCGCGAGCGCATGAAGGTGACGCTGCTCGAGCCCACCAACAAGTATCTGGGCCTGGGGACGCTCGAGTCGTAGCACCACGGGGCCACGGTAGGATCTGAAGATTGCTGCCCGTGCGCGCCATTGCACGCCACCTCGTTCCCTGCCTGCTCTTCTTCATGGTGATGAACGCCGCATCCGCACCGCCCGTCCTCGACTTCGCCGATCCCACGACGGCCGAGCGCTTTCGCGTGATCAACGACGGCGTGATGGGCGGCGTGTCGACCTCGCGGCTGGCGCAGGCCGACGGCGCGCTGCGCTTCGAGGGCGCGGTGTCCCTGGAGAACAACGGCGGCTTCGCGTCGTTCCGCGGGCCCGCGCAACTGCCGGACGGCGCCACCGCGCTGCTGCTCAAGGTGCGCGGCGACGGCCAGCGCTACAAGCTCGCTTTGAAGCTCGACGACAGCAACGCGACGCCGCAATACCAGGCGCCCTTCACCGCGCCGCCTGACTGGACGACGATCCGCTTCGTGCCAACCGACTTCGCCCCGAGTTTTCGTGGGCGTCCGGTGTCCGCACCGCCGCTCGCGCTCGGCCAGGTCCGGGCGATCGGCATGCTGATTTCGGACCGCCAGGCGGGCCCGTTTCGACTCGAGCTTCAGGAATTGCGCATCGAGTGATGCCCGCCGCGGCGGAAGCCCCGGGGCGGCCCCAGCCAGGGGCCGCGCGGACCCCACGCAACAGAGTCGGCCGCGGAAAGCTACGGGGAATCGCGCCCGGTCGGTATCATCGCGGCACTGGGCCTCTAGCTCATGTTGGTTAGAGCAGCGGACTCATAATCCGTTGGTGCCGGGTTCGACTCC
>JAHEDO010000259.1 GCA_024641185.1 Burkholderiaceae bacterium
TCATTTCGGGCTCGATCGTGCTGGCCGGTGTCATTTACTACTCGGTCGCCTGGATGCGGCCCGCGTTCGGGCCGTCGGCCAACGTGGTGATCGCGGTGCTGCTCGCGGCCGCGTACATCGGGTTGATCTGGTTCGCTGCGCGCTATCCGGAGCTCAAACTCGACGACCCGAACGCACCGGTGGTCGAGTTGCCCGAGGCCGGGCCCACGGTCAAGTCCGGTCTTCACTACCTGCTGCCGGTCGTCGTGCTGGTCTGGGCGCTGATGGTCGAGCAACTCTCCCCGGGCCTGTCGGCGTTCTGGGCGACCGCGTTCATGGTTTTCATCCTGCTCACCCAGCGCCCGCTGATCGCGGCCTTTCGCAGGCGCGGCGATCTGGGCGCGGCATTTCGGGGCGGCTTCGACGAACTGATCGACGGACTGATCACCGGCGCACGGAACATGATCGGCATCGGCATCGCCACCGCGACTGCCGGCATCATCGTGGGCACCGTCACGCTGACCGGCCTGGGCGCGGTGATGGTCGACATGGTCGCGGCGATCTCGGGTGGCAACATGCTCGCGGCGCTGTTCGTAACTGCGGTCATCAGCCTGATTCTCGGCATGGGCCTGCCCACGACCGCGAACTACATCGTGGTGTCGTCTCTGATGGCGATCGTGATCGTCGAACTGGGCGCACAGACCGGCCTGATCGTCCCGCTGATCGCGGTGCACCTGTTCGTCTTCTATTTCGGGATCATGGCCGACATCACGCCGCCGGTGGGGCTTGCGGCATTCGCGGCGGCTGCGATCTCCGGCGGCGACCCGATCAAGACCGGGATGACCTCGTTTTTCTACAGCCTGCGCACCGCGGCGCTGCCGTTCCTTTTCATCTACAACACCGACCTGCTGCTGATCGACGTCGGCTGGGTCACCGGGATCGGCACCTTCGTCGTCGCGACGATCGCGATGCTTCTGTTCGCCGCGGCGACACAGGGGTACTTCCTGGTGCGCAGCCGGATCTATGAATCGGTCGCGCTGCTGCTGGTGGCGTTCACGCTGTTCAGGCCGGGCTTCTGGATGGACATGATCTCTCCCCCGTTCCACGACGTTCCGCCCGCGCAGGTGCTGGCAGAGACCGGCCAGGCGGCACCCGGCGCCGAGTTGCGGCTGCAGGTCGCCGGCGAGGACGAGTTCGGCAACCCCAAAACGTTCTTCGTTCCGCTGACCGTGCCCGAGGGCAAGGACGGCGCGGAGCGCCTGGCGGCGATCGGGATCGAACTGCTCGACAAGGACGGCGAGCTCATCGTCGATAACGTCGCGTTCGGCAGCGTCGCGCAGAAGGCGGGCCTGAAGTTCGACCAGAAGATTCTGAACGCGCACGTCGGCGCGGAGCAGCCGCCCAAGCAGTGGATGTGGCCGGTGGGCTTCGTCGCGCTCGCGCTGGTGGTTCTGCTGCAGCGTCGGCGCCTGGGCATCGCGCGTGCCGCGGCGGCGGTCTGAGGAGATCGATCATGTACAAGGAAATCCTGCTGACGGTTGATCGCGAGCACGAGGCGTCGTGGCGGATCTCGCTGCCGGTCGCGCTGCAGCAGTGCAAGGCGTTCGGGGCGCGGCTGCACCTGCTCACCGTCGTGCACGAACTCGGCGTCGGGGACGTCGCGAGCTTCCTGCCGATGGACTTCGATCGGCAACTCCTCGACAAGGCAAGCCGTTGGCTCCACGAGACGGTTGCAGCGCAGCTGCCCGACGGGCTTCAGGCCCAGTGCGTCGTGGGCCACGGCAAGGTGTACGCGGAGATCCTGCGCGTGGCGCGCGAGACGGCTGCGGACCTGATCATCATGGCTTCGCATCACCCCGAGGTCTCGGACTACCTGCTGGGATCGAACGCGGCGCACGTCGTGCGCCATGCGGAATGCTCGGTGCTGGTGGTTCGCCAGCGGCGCGGCGCGTGACGTTCCCTCTCGACGCGCGGAAACCGGAAAATGCTGCGCGGGGCGCTGCGAACGCGCTGACGCGGGATGACGCCGTCGGCGCGTCGGCCCTGCGGCCAACAGGAATGAGGACACGACGATGACAAGCACACTGGCGACGCGCAAGGCCGAACTCGTCGAGCGGATCGCCGCCGAGGCGGCGGGACGCGTGCACGGCGCGGCTGGCGAGGTGGTCTCGGCCTTCGTGCACCGGTATTTCACGCACGTCGCTCCCGAGGACATGCTCGACGACGACGTCGAGAACCTCGCGGGCGCGGTGCTGTCGCACTGGAGCTTCGCTCGGCAGCGCGACCCGGGCACGGCTGCGATCCGCGTGTTCAACCCGACCTACGAGGAGAACGGCTGGTCGTCGACGCACACCGCGCTCGAGATCGTATGCGACGACATGCCGTTCCTCGTAGATTCGGTGACGATGGCGCTGAACCGCAACGGGCTCACCGTCCAGAGGCTGTTCCACCCGATGATGCCTGTGCGGCGCGACGCGGAAGGTGTGCTGGACGCACTGCTCGAGGCGCCGGCGGACGGCGCGCAGGGCACGCAGCCAGGCGCGCTGCGTGAGTCGGTGATGCACTTCGAGTTCGACCGGCAGACCGACCCGGCGGTGCTGGAGGCCCTGCACGATGACGTCGCGCGGGTGCTGAGCGACGTGCGCGCGGCGGTCGAGGACTGGAAACCGATGCGCGCCCGTCTGCTCGAGATCGCCGACGGAGACGACATCGCCAATGCGCCGATGGCGCCCGCCGAGCGCGACGAGGCGCGCGCGTTCCTGCGCTGGATGGCCGACGACCACTTCGCGTTCATCGGTTACCGCTGCTACGACATCGAACGCGACGGAGCCGATCTGACGCTGTGCGCGATCGCGGCGTCCGGGTTGGGCCTTCTGCGCGACACCGGCGCTGCGCCCAGCCGGCGCAGCTTCGCGTCGCTGCCCGCGGAGCAGCGCGCATTCGCGCTCGGTCCGACGGCGCTCATCGTGAACAAGGCGAGCGCGGTCTCGACCATCCATCGCCCGACCCGGCTCGACTACCTCGGAATCAAGCGATTCGACGCGCGCGGACAGGTCGTCGGCGAGCACCGCTTTCTCGGCCTGCACAGTTCGGCGGCCTACAGCGCGCTGCCCAAGGACATTCCGCTGCTGCGCATGAAGGTTCGCGCGATTCTCGAGCGTGCGGGACTGCCGGCCAACAGCCACGGCGGCAAGACGCTCCAGCACATCCTCGACAGCTATCCGCGCGACGAGCTCTTCCAGGCCAGCGAGGAGGAGCTGTTCGAGATCAGCACGGGCATCATGCACCTCGAGGAGCGCCGGCGGCTGCGCCTGTTCACGCGCAACGACACCTTCGGACGCTTCGTCACCTGCCTGATCTTCGTTCCCCGCGAGCGCTACACGACGGACATGCGCCTGAAGATGCAGGAGATCCTGTTCAAGGCGTTCAACGGGACCTCGGCCGAGTTCATCACCCGGTTCTCCGATTCGGTGCTCGCCCGCGTGAGGATGACGATCTACATCGGGCCCGGCGGCGTGCCCGAGTACTCGGTCCCGGAGATCGAGGCCCGACTGCGCGAGGCATTGCTTTCCTGGGATGAGAAGCTGCTCCAGGCCCTGGTCGCCCAGTGCGGCGAAGAGCGCGGCAACGCGCTGGCGCGACGCTACGAGAACGCGCTGGGGCCGGCCTACCAGGCCGACTTCGCGCCGAGGGCCGCGGTCGGCGACATTCTGCGGCTCGAAGAGGTGGGCGGCGGCGGCCTGCAGCTTCACCTGTACCGCCACGTCGAGGACCCGGAGTCGCTGCTTCGCTTCAAGGTCTACGGGCCGGATCAGACGATCGCGCTCGCCGACATGCTGCCGCTGCTGGAGAACATGGGGCTGAAGGTGCTCTCTGCGCGCCCGTACGAGATCCTCACGCGCGACGAGCGCCAGCTCTGGATGATCGAGTTCGACCTGAACGAGGCGCCCGGCGTCTCGGTCGACGCGGGCGAGATTCGCGACATCTTCCAGGAAGCGATGCTGCGGGTCTGGGCCGGCGAGTTCGAGAACGACGGCTTCAACCGTCTTGTGATCGCCGCGCGCATGGACTGGCGCGACGTGGTGGTTCTGCGCGCGTACTGCAAGTACCTGCTGCAGACGCAGATGCCGTTCAGCCAGGCCTACGTCGAGAAGGTGCTGGTGGAGAACG
>JAHEDO010000050.1 GCA_024641185.1 Burkholderiaceae bacterium
CCGGGACATGGAGACGATGACGCAGGCGATCGCCTACGCGCAGTCGGGCCACCTGGTCCTGTCGACGCTGCACGCGAACAACGCGAACAACGCGCTGAACCGCATCGTCAGCTTCTATCCGCCGGAGAGTCGCCGAGTGATGCTGGCAGACCTCGCGGCCACGCTGAAGGCGGTCATCTCGCAGCGCCTGGTGCGCAGCGTCGAAGGGTCGCGCATGCCGGCGGTCGAACTGCTGCTCAACACCCGTCACGTGTCGGAACTGATCGAGCAGGGTCAGCTCACCGAGGTCAAGGCAGCGATGGAGAAGAGCCTCGCGCCCGGCTCGCAGACCTTCGAGCAGGCGCTCGTCGGCATGGTGCGCAGCAGGGCCATCAGCCGCGAGGATGCGCTGGCGCAGGCGGACTCGCCGACCAACCTGCTCTGGCTGCTCGAGAACGCTGGACTGGAGGATGCCGCGCTCGCGCCGTCGGCGCCGCACGCGATGCCGACCCTGCCCAAGACGGACAAGGAGAAGGAGGCGGACGGCGCCTCGTTCTCCGAGTTCATGCTGAACATCTGAAGCCGATGCAGGGACCTGTCGTCTACGGGATCGAGAACTGCGACCAGGTCCGCAAGGCACGCAGCTGGCTGCGCGCACATTCGATCGAAGCCCGCTTCCACGACTTTCGCCGGGACGGGCTGACCGCCGCGATGCTCGAGCGCTGGCTGGCGCACCTTCCCTGGGACGCCCTGCTGAACCGTCGGGGGCAGGCCTGGCGGAAACTCGATCCGCAGCGCCGCGCACAGGTGGTCGACAAGGCGAGCGCCGTCGAGGCGATGCTCGCGGATCCGACGCTCGTCAAACGGCCGGTGATCGAGGCGGGCGATCGCCTGCTCGTCGGCTTCTCGGAGTCGACCTACCGTACCGCCTTCCCGACTGAAGCCCCATGACCTCCCCAGTACGCGCACTCGCCGAGGCACTGATCCGGCGTCCATCGGTCACGCCTGACGACGCCGGCTGCCAGCAGCTTCTCATCGAACGGCTCGAACCGCTCGGCTTTCGCTGCGAAACGGTACGAAGCGGCCCGGTGACGAATCTCTGGGCGCGCTACGACGGTTCGCCCGGGCCCGTGCTGGTCTTCGCGGGCCACACCGATGTCGTCCCGACCGGGCCGCTCGAGCAGTGGCGCTCGGACCCGTTCGTGCCGACCGAGCGCGACGGCCGCCTTTACGGGCGGGGGGCTGCCGACATGAAAAGCTCGATCGCCGCCTTCGTGGTCGCCGTCGAGGAAGTTCTTTCCGCCGGCGCGCCGGTGAAGGGAAGTGTCGCGCTGCTGATCACGTCCGACGAGGAAGGTCCGGCGGTCGACGGAACGACGAAGGTGGTCGAGCTGCTTCGCGAGCGCGCGGAGCGCCTGGACTTCTGCATCGTCGGCGAGCCCACCTCGGTGAACTCGGTCGGCGACATGATCAAGAACGGCCGGCGAGGCTCGATGTCCGGGAGGCTGACCGTGCGCGGCGTTCAGGGCCACGTGGCCTACCCGCATCTCGCGCGAAACCCGGTCCACCTGTTCGCGCCAGCGCTGGCCGAGCTCGCGGCCACCGAGTGGGACCAGGGCAACGAATACTTTCCGCCGACCACCTGGCAGGTCTCGAACCTGCACGCGGGAACCGGCGCCACCAACGTGATCCCCGGCGAACTCGTGGTCGAGTTCAATTTCCGCTTCTCCACCGCGAGCACCGTCGAAGGCCTGCGCGAGCGGGTGCACGCCTTGCTGGACCGGCATCGGCTCGACTACGCACTGGACTGGTCGGTCTCGGGCATGCCTTTCCTGACGCCGCGGGGCACGCTGTCGGAGGCCCTGTCCGGAGCGATCGGTGCGGAGCTCGGGATCGAGCCCCAACTCTCGACCACGGGGGGCACCTCGGACGGGCGTTTCATCGCCGCGATCTGCCCGCAGGTCGTCGAGTTCGGCCCGCCCAATGCGAGCATCCACAAGATCGACGAGCACATCGAGCTCGCGGCGATGGAACCGTTGAAGAACGTGTACCGCCGCACGATCCAGACCCTGCTCTGCCGCTGATGGCCAGGCGCGAAGTCCCGGCGGACCGGCCCGATCCGGCGCCTGACCGAGTCGCCAGGCGCGACGTCGTCGACATCGGGCAGGCCGTGGCGGAACTGCGTACCCTGCGCGACTGTCTGCGCTACGCGTGCTCGCGCTTCGAAGCGGCAGGCCTGAGCTACGGTCAGGGCACCGACAGCGCATGGGACGAGGCGGTATGGCTTGGCCTGTGGTCGCTGCACCTGCCGCCGGACCCGCTGGAGCCCTTCCTCGACGCACGCCTCACGCTCGCCGAGCGGCAGGGGCTGCTCGGACTGATCGAACGCCGCTGCACCGAGCGTCTGCCCGCGGCCTATCTGACCGGCGAGGCGTGGCTCAGGGGCCTGCGATTTCGCTGCGATCGGCGCGCCATCATCCCGCGTTCCCTGATCGCCGAAGCGCTGCAGGAGAGCCTGGACGACTGGCTCGGCCCCGACGCCCCCGACGCGGTGCTCGATCTGTGCACCGGCGGGGGCAGCCTCGCGATCGCCGCGGCGCTGCGCTTTCCGCAGGCTCGGGTCGACGCGGCGGACCTCTCGGCGCAGGCACTGACGCTAGCATCCGAGAACATTGCCGACTACGCTCTCGGCGACCGGGTGTCGCTGCATCGGGGCGACCTGTTCGAGCCGCTCACCAGCCGGCGCTACGCGCTGATCCTGTGCAACCCGCCCTACGTCAACGACGGCTCGATGCGGTCGCTGCCGCCCGAATTCCTGGCCGAGCCGCGCGGCGCGCTGGCAGGCGGCGACGACGGCATGGACCTGGTCCGGCGGATCCTGACGGACGCACCTGCCCATCTTCGCGAACAGGGCCTGTTGCTGCTGGAGATCGGCCATGAAGCCGCGCACTTCGAGGCCGCATTCCCGCATCTCGAGTTCGCCTACCTGCCGGTGAGCGCCGGCGACCGGCAACTGGTGCTGCTCAGCAGGGAACAACTCTCGACGGATGCCCTGGCGAAACCGACGCCGCGCTCCCGGTCCAAGGCCCGCAGTAGCGACGCGACCGGCCGCGCCGACGGCCCGGCGCGGGTGAGCGCGCGCAAGCCCCGCCGATGATTCGGCTGAAGCGCCTCACCCTTTCTCGCGGCGTCAAGCGCCTTCTCGACGAAGCCGACGCGTCGATCGCGCCGGGCGAACGCATCGCCCTGGTGGGGCCCAACGGCAGCGGAAAATCGTCGCTGCTCTCGGCGATCGTCGGCGACGTCGTTCCCGACGGTGGCGAGATCGACCTGCCAACGATGCGCATCGTGCTGCTCGAGCAGCGCGTGCCCGCGTCGGGTGTGGCGGCCTGGGAGTTCGTCGAGGCGGCCGATCACGCGTTGCGCGACGCGCGACACGCCGAGTCGCGCGCGCAGTCGTGCGGCGACGGCATGGCGATCGCGGCCAGCCACGATCTGCTCGAGGCCGCCGGTGCGGCGAGCAGCCGGGCTCGCGTGAAGGAACTGCTGGCCGGCCTCGGATTCTCCGAGCCAATGACCGAGCAACCGGTCGAAGCGCTGTCGGGCGGCTGGCGGATGCGGCTGAACCTCGCGCGTGCGCTGTTCGTGCCGAGCGATCTGCTGCTGCTGGACGAGCCGACCAACCACCTGGACCTCGACGCGATCGTCTGGTTCGAGCGCTGGCTCACCCGCTATCCCGGAACGGTGATCGCGGTTTCCCACGATCGCGACTTCCTGGACCGGATCGCGCAGGCCACGCTGTCGATCGAGGCCGGCAAGCTGGTTCGCTACGCCGGCGGCTACAGCGCCTACGAAGCCCGGCGCGCGGAACGCCAGGCGCAGGCCGTCCGCGCGCAGGCCGCGCAGCGGGCGCGTATCGACCATCTCACCGCCTTCATCGACCGCTTCCGCGCCAAGGCGACCAAGGCACGACAGGTCCAGAGCCGGATCAAGGCGCTCGAGCGGCTCGCCGCGGTGGCCACGGTCCGGGCGGAACGCGGCATCGACTTCGAGCTTCCCGAGGCAGGCGACTCGCCGGATCCGCTGATCGTCGCCGAGGGGCTGGTCGCCGGCTACGGCGGCCAGCCTGTGCTCGCAGACGTCGAACTGACCCTGTCACGCGATGCAAGGATCGGTGTGCTGGGTCGCAACGGGGCCGGCAAGAGCACCCTGATCCGCACCCTGGTCGGCGATCTCGAGCCGATCGCCGGCGAGTGCCGTCGGTCACGTTCACTGCGGGTCGGCTACTTCGCGCAGCACGGCATCGACGCCCTGCGACCCGACGACTCGCCGCTGTCGCACTTTCAGCGGCTCGCGCCCCAGGCCAAGGAGTCCGCGCTGCGCGACGAGCTGGGTCGGTTCGGTTTCTCGGGCGAGGACGCGCTCAGGCCGATCGGCCCGATGTCCGGCGGCGAGAAGGCGCGCCTGGTGCTGGCCAGCATCGTGCGCACGCGCCCCCACCTGCTCGTGCTGGACGAACCCACGAATCACCTCGATGCCGCCACTCGGGACGCGCTGACCGAGGCACTCGCGGACTTCGACGGCGCCCTGCTGCTCGTCTCGCACGATCGATATCTGTTGCGCGCCACCGTCGACCGATTCGTCCTGGTTCACGACGGCAAGGCAGACCCCTTCGACGGCGACCTGGACGACTATCTGGCCTGGCTGCAGCGCGCGGCACCTCCGGGTGGCGGCACACAGGCGTCGCGCACCGACGGCGCCGCCGGCCGCGGCGACCGGCGCGAGGAAAGACGCGCAGCCGCCCAGCGAAGGCAGCAGCTCGGCGAGTTGCTCAAGCCGATCGACGCTCGGCTCAAGGCGATCGACGCGAACCTTGCCAAGGGCGCCAAGCGCCTGCGCGCGATCGAGTCGGAGCTTGCCGACCCGCTGGTCTACCGCGACGGCCAGCGCGCCGTCGAACTCTCCCGCGAACGCGCCGCCCTGTCGCGCAGCCACGACGAGCTCGAGACCCAGTGGCTCGAACTCGGCGAGCAGCGCGAAGCGATCGAGCGCGAGTTCTCGGCGCAGGACACCGCGCAAACCTGACGCCGCACGCGCGAGGCTCAGCGCGCCATCGAGGCCCGCAACTGCTGGTTGGCCTTGCGATCGGCCGCCACCCGCTGCGCGCTGTCGCGTTCGCCCACGAGCTTCAGGTAGTCCTTGACCGGATGGGCCGCCATCAGGTCTTCACCGTAGATCTGACGCGTCGCCATCGAGATCAGCGGCAGGTGGACCATCGCGGCGCAGTCGGCAACGCTGAACTCGGCGCCGCCCACGTACGGCGCGAATTTCGCCAGGCGAGCGAATGCCGCGATGTTGCGCGTGAGCTCCTTGCGCACCGAGTCGATCACCTCGGGCGCCACCGTCCCGCCGAAAAAGGCCTGTGCGTACAGTCGCCTCGCGACCAGCTCCAGATGGAGCTCCAGAAAGGACACGATCTCGCGCAACTTGGCGCGCTGGAACGGATCGCGCGGCATCAGCGGTCGTTCCGGAAACGCCTCCTCGAGATACTCGACGATCACCTGGGACTCGCACAGCGGCCCCTGCGCGGTCACGATGAACGGCACCTTGCCCAGCGGACTGCACGCCAGCGTCGCCTCGTCCTTGCCTGCCCAGTTCAGCTCCTCGGTGAACTCGACGCCTTTCTCGAGCATCACGAGCTTGACCTTGTTGTAATAGTTGCTGACTGCGAAGCCGACCAGCTTGATCATCACGCCTCCCGTTCTCGTTGGAAGGCAAGACTCTAACTCGGATGCCGGCCGAAGGCCCCGCGATGGCCGGCGCATTACAATCAGGGCATCGGATCACTCTCCCTCAGGAGCGCACTGTCCATGTCTTCCCCCTTCAAGCGCATCGGCGTCATCGGCGCCGGCGCGATGGGCCGCGGCATCGTCCAGCTGTTCGCGCAGTCGGGCATCGCCGTCGTGCTTCACGATACCCAGTCCGCCGCGGTCGATGCGGCGCTGTCCTACCTGTCCGACACCTTCGCCAAGCTCGCCGAGAAAGGTCGCATCAGCGCCGAGCAGCGCGAGCAGGCGCTCGCGCGGGTCGAGCGCGGCGATTCGGTGCGGGCGTTCGCCGGCTGCGACCTGGTGATCGAGGCGATCGTCGAGCGACTCGACGTGAAGCGCGAACTCTTCAAGGCGCTCGAGGACGTGGTGAGCGCGGATTGCGTGCTGGCGAGCAACACGTCCTCGCTGTCGATCACCGCGATCGCGGCCGCATGCAAGCACCCGGGACGCGTCGCCGGTTATCACTTCTTCAACCCGGTGCCGCTGATGAAAGTCGTGGAGGTCGTGCGTGGCGTGCGCACCGACGCGGCCGCGCTCGATCGCCTGGCGGCGCTGACTCGCGCGGCAGGACACACTCCGGTCGTCTGCCAGGACACCCCGGGGTTCATCGTCAATCACGCAGGCCGCGGCTTCGGCACCGAATCGCTGAAGGCGCTCGGTGAAGGCGTGGCGCCGGTGCCGACCATCGACCGGATCCTGCGCGAGCAGGTCGACTTCGGCGGCCAGGGCTTCAAGCTCGGCCCTTTCGAGCTCTTCGATCTCACCGGCCTGGACGTCTCGCACCCGGTGATGGAGTCGATCTATCACCAGTACTACGAGGAACCGCGATACCGCCCATCGGTGATCGCAGCCCAGCGCGTCGCTGCCGGACTGTTCGGGCGCAAGAGCCGTGAGGGTTTCTATCGCTATGACGCCGGTACGACGGCACCGACCGAGCCCGACGCGCCGGCCATTCCGGCCGGCCTGCGGGTCTGGGTCGCGCCGGGACCGATGCGCGAACCGCTGCTCGGCCTGGCCGGCGGACTGGGCGCTGCGACCGACGAAGGCGACGCGCCCGCTCCCGATTCGCTGATCCTGGTCGCGCCGGTCGGCATCGATGCGACGGCCGCGGCTGAAGGGCTGGACGCGACCCGGGTGGTGGCGATCGACACGCTGTTTCCCTTCGGCCTGCGCGCCTGCAAGCGGCGCGTGCTGATGACCACGCCGGCGACTTCGCCTGCGGTGCGAGACGCCGCCTGGGCCCTGTTCGCCGCGGATGGCGCCCGCGTGAGCCTGCTGCGCGACAGCGCCGGTTTCATCGCACAGCGCGTGGTGGCGATGATCGTCTCGATCGCCACCGAGATCGCGCAACAGCGCATCGCCGCGCCCGCCGACATCGACACCGCGGTCCGCCTGGGGCTGGGCTACCCGGTCGGTCCGCTGACGATGGGCGACATGCTGGGGCCGACGCGGGTCGTCGAGGTGCTCGACGGGATGCACCGCACGACCGCCGATCCGCGCTACCGCGTCGGTCCGTGGCTGCGCCGGCGCGCGCAGCTCGGCCTGTCGCTGCTCCAGGAGGATTGAGCCGATGGCCGCGAGGGCGCCGAATCAGTGCTGGCACAATGCGCGATGAGATGAGGGGGACGCACCTTGACTGACATGACGACGCTCTACTCCGGCACGATGCAGGTGCCGCAGCGCCACCAGTTCGACGTGGGCGTGCTGACGGAGTACCTGAGTTCACGGTTGCCCGATTTCGCCGGCCCGCTCACGGTCGAGCTCTTCAAGGGCGGCCAGTCGAACCCGACCTACAAGTTGATCACCCCTGCGCACACCTACGCGATGCGCGCCAAGCCGGGGCCGGTGGCCAAGCTGCTCCCGTCGGCGCACGCGATCGAGCGCGAGTACCGGGTGCTGAGCGCGCTCGCCCGAACCGACGTGCCGGTGCCGCAGGTCTATTGCCTGTGCGAGGACGAGTCCATCATCGGCAGGGCGTTCTATGTGATGCAGTTCGTCGAAGGCCGGGTCCTCTGGAACCAGGGCCTGCCCGACATGAGCAAGACCGAACGCGGCGCGATCTACGACGAGATGAACCGCGTGATCTCCGCGCTGCACACGGTCGACCATCACGCGATCGGCCTGTCGGACTTCGGCAAGCCGGGCAATTATTTCACCCGCCAGATCGGGCGCTGGAGCAAGCAATACCAGGCCTCCGAGACCGAGAAGATCGTGGAGATGGACCGGCTGATCGAGTGGCTGCCGCAGAACATCCCGCCCGGCGACGAAACCACGATCGTGCACGGCGACTATCGGATGGACAACCTGATCTTTGCCCGCGACGAGCCGCGCATACTGGCGATCCTCGACTGGGAACTGTCCACGCTGGGCCATCCGCTGGCCGACTTCTCGTATCACTGCATGACCTGGCACATCCCGCCGGGCCAGGCGCGCGGAATCGCCGGGATGGACCTCGCCGCACTGGGAATCCCCGACGAGAGCGAGTACATCCGGCGCTACTGCGATCGCACCGGGCGCAACCCCGCCGAACTGATGCGGCACTGGGATTTCTATCTCGCCTACAACATGTTCCGGCTCGCGGCGATCCTGCAGGGGATCGTCAAGCGGGTGGTCGACGGGACCGCCTCCAACGCGGCCGCACCGGAATCGTCGGAGCGGGTTCGCCCGCTCGCGCGCATGGGATGGGAGTGCGCGCAACGCGCCCGCTGAGGTCGCGTCGAACCATCAGCCAAGACCCCGCGCGACGGCTAACCGCCACGCCACGCCTCGAGCGGGCCAACCCGACAAACCTGGCGAACGAACACCGACACACAAAGGAGAGAACAATGGATTTTGCCTATTCGCCCCGCGTACAGGAAATGCGCACCCGGCTGCTCGCGTTCATGGACGAGCACATCTACCCCAACGAGCAGCGCTTTCACGCGGAGATCGAAGAGAATCGTCGCAACGGCAACCCGTGGGTGCCGACCAAGGTCGTCGAGGAGCTAAAGCCCAAGGCGCGCGCCGCCGGACTGTGGAACCTGTTCCTGCCGTTCTCCGAGCGGGTGCCCGAGGGCTTGTCGAACCTGGAGTACGCGCCGCTGTGCGAGATCATGGGTCGCGTGTCTTTCGCGTCCGAGGTGTTCAACTGCTCGGCGCCCGACACCGGCAACATGGAAACCCTCGAGCGCTACGCGAGCGAGGACATCAAGCGCGAGTGGCTCGACCCGCTGCTGAGGGGCGAGATCCGCTCGTGCTTCGCGATGACCGAGCCCGACGTCGCGTCATCGGACGCGACGAATATCCAGTCGCGCATCGAGCGCGACGGCGACCACTACGTGATCAACGGGCGCAAGTGGTGGTCCTCGGGCGCCGGCGACCCGCGCTGCGCGGTCTACATCTTCATGGGCAAGACCAATCCGGACGCGCCGCGCCACTCGCAGCAGTCGATGGTCGCGGTGCCCGCCAACACGCCGGGGATCACCATCGTGCGCCCGCTGAGCGTGTTCGGCTACGACGACGCGCCGCACGGCCACTGCGAGGTGATCTACAAGGACGTGCGCGTGCCGGTCGGCAACATCCTGCTCGGTGAAGGCCGCGGCTTCGAGATCGCGCAGGGCCGCCTCGGCCCGGGCCGGATCCACCACTGCATGCGCTCGATCGGCGTGGCCGAGCGCGCGATGGAATACATGTGCCGGCGACTGTCGTCGCGAATCGCGTTCGGCAAGCCCGTCGCGGCCCAGTCGATCTGGCACGAGCGCATCGCGGACGCGCGCTGCATGATCGACCAGGCCCGCCTGCTGACGCTGAAGGCCGCCTACATGATGGACACCGTGGGCAACAAGATCGCCAAGGCCGAGATCGCGATGATCAAGGTGGTGGCGCCGAACATGGCCTGCCAGATCACCGACTGGGCGATCCAGGCGCACGGCGGCGGCGGCGTCAGCGGCGACTTCCCGCTGGCCAGCATGTACGCGCATCAGCGCACGCTGCGCCTGGCCGACGGCCCGGACGAGGTGCACCGCAACGCGATCGCCAAGCTCGAACTGGCGCGCCACCTCGACATGCCCGGCGGCGCGGACAAGGTGGAGATGCCGATCACGCGCGGCGCCTGATCGCGCCACCGCCACGGGCCGCCTCGCGCGGCCCGTGCGCGGGCATGGCAAGCCGCAGGCAACCAAGGACCCTGCAATGATCGACCTCTACACCTGGCCGACGCCGAACGGCCACAAGATCCACATCATGCTGGAGGAGTGCGGGCTGCCCTACGCGGTGCACCCGATCGACATCGGTGCCGGCGACCAGTTCGCGCCGTGGTTCCTGGAGATCAGCCCGAACAACAAGATGCCGGCAATCGTCGACTCCGACGGCCCGGACGGCAAACCGATGTCGCTCTTCGAGTCCGGTGCGATTCTGGTCTACCTGGCAGGCAAGACCGGAAAGTTCATGCCCAGGAGCACTCGCGGAAAGTACGACGTGCTGCAGTGGCTGATGTGGCAGATGGGCGGACTGGGGCCGATGCTGGGCCAGGCGCACCACTTTCGCATCTACTCGCCGGAAAAGATTCCCTATGCCGTCGAACGCTACACGAAGGAAGCCAATCGCCTGTATGGCGTGCTAGATCACCAGCTGGCGAAGACCGGCGCCTTCGTCGCAGGCAGGCAGTACACGATCGCGGACATGGCGATCTTCCCCTGGACGCGTTCGCACGCGAACCAGGGCGTCGACCTTGCCGAGTATCCGCAGGTCAGGCGCTGGTTCGACACGATCTCGGCCAGGCCCGCGGTCCAGCGAGGGGTCAAGGTGCTCGCCGACCGGCGCAGGCCGCTGATCGACGACAAGGCGCGTCAGAACCTGTTCGGTGCCAACCAGTACGTCAAGCGGTAGGCTTATCTGCTGCCCCTCGACGAACGCAAACCCAGTCTCGACGCGACCGCGGTCGGGCTGATCGTCGGCTGCTGCGCGCTCTGGGGACTGAACCAGATCGTCGTCAAAGCGACGATCCCCTATGTCGCTCCGCTGCTCCAGGCGGGGCTGCGCTCGACGCTGGCCGCGATTCTGTTGTGGCTCTTCATGCGGCGCAAGGGCGTCCCGGTACTGACCGGGGACGGCAGCGGGCGCGCGGGCGTCGCGGTCGGGGTCGTTTTCGGCCTTGAATTCTGCTTCGTCAACTTCGGACTGCACTTCACCGCGGCATCGCGACTCGTGGTGTTCCTCTACCTGGCGCCTTTCGTCGTCGCCATCGGGATGCCCTTCATCGCGAGCACCGAGCGGCTGAACCGGACGCAGACCGTTGGCCTCGTCGCGGCATTCGCGGCGCTGGCGTTCGCGTTCGAGGAGGGGCTGGTCGCCGACGACGCACTGCCGCTGCAGTGGCTCGGCGACACGCTCGCGATCGCCGGGGGCATTCTGTGGGGCGCGACGACGCTGCTGATACGCGCGACGCGGCTTTCGACCGCGGCGCCGGAGCGCACACTGTTCTTCCAGCTCGCGGTGTCGGCGCCGGTCCTGCTGCTAGCCGCCGCCGTGGCCGGAGAGTCCCTGCCGGCCGCCACCGTCGAGGGTGCCGCGTCGATGCTGTTCCAGGCGGTACTGGTCGCTTTCGCGAGCTACCTGATCTGGTTCTGGCTGCTGCGCCACTACCCGGCCACGCGCGTGTCCGCGTTCACCTTCCTCACGCCCGTGTCCGCATTGCTCTTCGGGGCGCTGCTGCTGGGCGAACCGATCACCACGCGGCTGCTCGTCGCGCTCGCCGGAGTCGCGCTGGGAATCCAGCTGGTGAACCGGCGCAGCGCACCGAGAGGCGACGGCTGAGGAACGAGGACCGAGGACCGTCGACCGCGCGCCGCGCACCACGCACCACGCACCACGCACCACGGAGCGTGTGCCCAGTACTTGAAACCGAGAGCGGAAGACCGGTGCCTGAAAGTCAGGAATCGAGCGGTCGGGTCGAAGAATCGCGAGCCGAGCGACAGGGCGGCCCCACCCGGCGCTACTGCAGCGGCCCTTCCGGCCCCTTGGGCATCGGAAACGAGATCACCTCGATGCCTTCGTCTGCGAGTTCCGAGGCTTCCTGGCGCGACGCAACGCCCCTGATCGCCCGCTCCGGCGCCTCATCGTAGTGGATCCGCCGCGCTTCCTCGGCAAAGCGCTCACCGACGTCCTCGGTGTTCTCGCGAATGTAGCGCGCCATCTTCTGCCAGATCCGCTGGAGCTGCTCGGGTGTCGGGCTGGCAGGCACGCCTTCGCTGCCTGCGGGCTGGGGCGGCGCCGAGGACGACGACAGGTTCAGTCTCGGCGCGCTTGGCATGCGGCGCACCGATTGCTCGCCGCACACCGGGCACTCGACCAGTCCGCGTTCGAGCTGCGCCTCGAAAGCTTCCGCCGAAGCGAACCAGCCCTCGAATGCGTGATCACGCCCGCAACACAAGTTGAACACCTTCATCGACACCTCGACTACTTCCAGAACTCCATTGTACGGTGTACGTCGATCCGCCGCCCGGGTGAGGCCGGCGCTTGCGCGCGCGTGTACTGAGCGATCGGACTCGATCGATCGCCCGACAAGCCCTACAATCGCGGCGCAATGAAAGACGCAGAAACCGTCACGGTAGAACAGGCGATCGCCCGGCTGGGCAGCTACGACGCGATCCTGGACGCGCGCAGCCCGTCCGAGTACGCGCTCGACCACGTCCCGGGAGCGATCAGCGCGCCTGTGCTCGACGACGCCCAGAGAGCCGAGGTCGGCACCCTCTACAAGCAAGCCGGAACCTTCGCGGCCAAACGGGTCGGCGCGGCCATCGTCGCCCGCAACATCGCCGACGTCGTCGAGCGTGACCTGGCCGACGCGCCGCGCGACTGGCGGCTCCTGGTCTACTGCTGGCGGGGCGGCAACCGTTCGGGCGCGCTCGCGACGGTGCTCGCACGGATCGGATGGCGCACCGAGATCCTCGACGGCGGCTATCGCGCATTCCGCAGACACGTGCTGGCCGAACTCGAACAATTGCCCGCGACGCTGCGCTTCATCGTCATCGCCGGGCGCACCGGCAGCGGCAAGAGCCTGCTGCTCGAGCGGCTGCAGGCGCAGGGCGCTCAGGTGCTCGATCTCGAGCGCCTCGCAAGTCACCGCGGCTCGGTGCTCGGACACCTTCCTCGACAGCCGCAGCCGAGCCAGAAACGCTTCGAAACCTCGATCTGGGAAAAGCTGCGCGGCGTCGATACCGGCAGGCCCGTGATCGTGGAGTCCGAAAGCCGCAAGGTCGGCCAATGCCAGGTTCCTGCCTCGCTGATCCTCGCGATGCGTGCGTCACGCTGCCTGCGCGTCGAGGCCAGCGACGCGGTCCGCTGCCGGCTGCTGCTGTCGGAGTATCGGCACTTCGTCGAGGAACCGGAGCGGCTTGCGCAACGTCTGGAAGCGCTCGTCGACCACCACGGCCGCGCTCGCATCGACGCCTGGCTCGCGATCGCGCGGGCCGGGAACTGGCCGGAATTCGTGCTCGCGCTGCTGCACGAACACTACGACCCGGCCTACGATCGCTCGATGAAGCGCAACTTCAGCGCCCTCGACCAGAGCCCAGCGGTTCGTCTGGACTCTGCCGAACCCGAAGCGATCGATGCCGCTGCCAGCGAACTGCTGGCGCTCGCCGAAGCGCAGACGTCGCCCGCGAAAAGCCGCACCATCACACCCGATTGACCGACGGCGCCGACGGCGCCGTCAAGCTCAGGGGGTGTCGGCCTTGGCCGCGGCGTTCTCCAGCCGTCGCGTGATCTTCGCCCGCGCCTTCAGCGACTCGATCAGGTCGGTGACCTGCTGCTGACCGACGGCCTGTGCGACCTGCTGCTCGTAGGCTGCTCGTCGTTGTGCGATGACTTCCGCCGACGGATCCGTGACCTTCACCAGCCCATAGATCGAATAGCCCCGCACGCCAAGATCGAGGCCGACGTAGGCCGGCAGCTTGTCCGTCGCCATTTTGAAGACCGCATCGACCGCCTGAGCCGGAACCGTCGTCGCCGCCGCGCGCGAAACGCCACGCGCCTCCGTGAAGCCGGTTGCCGCGCCGCCCGCACGAAGCTCCTCCAGGCGCTTAGCGCCCGCTGCGATCGCCAGCTTGCGCGCCTCGGCGTCGACGACGTTTGCGCGCACCTCGGCCTGCACCGACTCGAACGGTTTGCGCTTGGCCGGCCGGTATTCGACGACGCGTGCGGACACCAGCGTATTGCCGCCCACCTCGATCGCCTCGCTGTTGCGCTTGGTGCGGATCGACTCGGGCGAAAACACGGCCGCGAGCAGCTTCGGATTCGCCAGCGGCGAGTCCTTGGGCAGGTCGGTGCCGGTTCTGGTGAGCGACTCCGCGGTCTGGATCGTCAGGCCGAAGCGATCGGCGGCGGGCTTCAGGCTGTCAGCCTGCTCGTAGACCATGTTGGAAAACGCGTCCGCAGTCTCCGCGAACTTCGCACCGGCCTGCTGCTGCCTCAGATCGGATTCGATCTCCTTGCGCACCTCGTCGAAGCTCCTGACCGCGCCTGGCTTGATGCCGGTGAGCTTGATGATGTGATACCCGAACTCGGTCTCCACCACATCGGATATCGCACCTTCCTTCAATGCGAACGCAGCGTCGGCGAACGCCTTGACCATCGCGTTGCGAGCGAAATAGCCCAGGTCGCCCCCTTGCGCGGCCGAGCCGGAATCGCTCGAGTTTGCCTTCGCCAGCGCCGCGAAGTCGCCGCCGTCGCGCACCTGTTTGAGCAGCTTCTCCGCCTTCTCGCGCGCCGCCTTTCGCGCGTCGGCCCCCGCCCCCGCGTCGATCGCGACCAGGATGTGGCTCGCGCGGCGCTCCTCCGGCGTGGTGAAACGCGCCTTGTTCTGCTCGTAATACGTGCGCACGTCGTCCGCCGAGAGCGTGATCTGCTCCGCGATCGACTTGGCGCCAAGCACTAGGTACTCGACCTTCGCCGACTCCGGCGTCTCGTACGCGGCGGCGTTGGCGTCGTAGTACTTGCGCAATTCTTCGTCCGTGGGCTTGACCTGTGCCGCGAAATCCGCGGGCTTGAAAACAAGCTCGCGAACGTCGCGGACCTGCTCCTGCAGCCTGATCACCTGCTCCAGCACGGTCCGAGGGATGATGACCGACTGCGACGCGGCCTCGGGGAGCGCCTGGATCGTAAGATCGCGCCTCAACTGCGCTTCGAAGACCGGCTCCGTCATCCCCTGCGAAGACAGCAGCGCCCTGTAGCGCTCCTTGTCGAAGCCGCCGTCGGGCGTCTTCAGTCCGGGGATCGCGAGGATCGTCTGGCGCAACTGGGCATCGCTGATCGTCACCTTCTGCTCGAACGCCGCGTTCAGCAGCAGTCGCTGCGAGATCAGGCCTTCGAGCACTTCGGCG
>JAHEDO010000051.1 GCA_024641185.1 Burkholderiaceae bacterium
GAGAACGTCGGCGGGCTCGTCGAGAGCGACGCGCCGCCCGCCAAGGTGGCGTTCTTCAGCGCGCGAGGTGAAGCGCAGGCTCAGGCGGCGCCGCCCGGACTGCGGCCGCTGCTCGAAGTGGTGCGCGCCACCGATGCGTCGCTGCAGGCGCTGCTCTCGGACTGGCTGCACGGCTGGTATGCGGCGGACGACCTGGGTGGCGCGATCGCGCACCGCGCGGAACTTGCACCAGGGGCGCGTTTCGTCACTCGCGCCGGGCACGCGGTCGGACGGATGTCGGTGCAGATGTACGCGGCGGACTCCGAACAGGAAGGCATCCTCGTGCGGCAGCACGAACTCGAGCATCTGGAACGCGAACTCCGTGCCCAACACCTGATCGCCGACGAGGCGCGCGCGGCGGCAACGCGCGCGGAGTCAGCGGCTTCGGAGCTGGTCGCGCGGTTCTCGCAGGCCCGCGACGAGCACAGCCGGGCGATACGCCACCTGGCGGCGGTGCGCATGGAGGCGCAGCGGCTCGAGCAGATCTTCGAGCGCGCGACCCAGACGCGCGGACGCATCGATCACGACATGACCGAGGTGGTGCACGGCATCGACGAAGCCCGCCTGATCATCGAAGAAGAGTCGCGGGCTTTCGAGCGCCTCGATCTCGAACTGGCCGAGCGCCAGCAGCGCGCCGAGGAACTCGCGCTGTCGTTCGAAGCGGCCGAGCGAGAGCTCGCGACGCGACGCGAGGCGCTTCGCCAGGCGGAGCGCGAGTCGCAGGAGGCGTCGTTCGCCGGGCGCGAGATCCTGCGCCGCCTCGAGCGCCTCGGGGCGCAGATCGATCAGGCCGAGCGGCTGGAGCAGCAGAGCCGGGCGGAACGCGAGCAGTGCGAGGCCAAGCTGGCCGAACTTTCCGACGCGTCGGCGCGTCAGGCGCTCGAGACCGCGCTGCAGACGCGGCTCGGTGCGGAGCAGGCGCTGGCGGCGGCGCGCGGCAGGCTCGACGAGATGACCCAATCGCTCAAAGCCAAGGAAGAACAGCGGCTCGGCCTGGAGCGCGAGCAGCAACCGCTGCGCGATCGGGTCGGCGAACTCCAGCTCAGGGAACAGGCCGCCCGCCTGAACGGCGAGCAGTTCGCCGCGCAGCTGGCCGAGGCGGGCGCCGACGAAGCCGCGCTGCGCGAAGCTTTCCCGGCGGCGCCCAAGGCCGCCTGGCTGCAGGGGGAGGTGACGCGCTTGGCCAACGCGATCGCCGCGCTCGGCGCGGTCAACCTCGCGGCCCTCGACGAGCTGACCGTGGCCAGCGAACGCAAGGGCTTTCTGGACGCGCAGTCGGCCGACCTCAACGAAGCGATCTCGACCCTCGAGGATGCGATCCGCAAGATCGATCGCGAGACCCGCGAGGTGCTCCAGCAGACCTACGACACGGTCAACCGCGAGTTCGGCAAGCTCTTCCCCGAGCTGTTCGGCGGGGGCGAGGCGAGGCTGATCCTGACCGGCGACGAGATCCTCGACGCCGGGGTGCAGGTGATGGCGCAGCCGCCCGGCAAGCGCAACACCTCGATCCATCTGCTCTCGGGCGGCGAGAAGGCGATGACCGCGATCGCGCTGGTGTTCGCGATGTTCCAGCTCAATCCCGCGCCGTTCTGCCTGCTCGACGAGGTCGATGCCCCGCTCGACGACGCGAACACCGAACGCTACTGTGACATGGTGCGGCGCATGTCCGATCAGACCCAGTTCGTCTTCATCACCCACAACAAGATCGCGATGGAACTGGCCCAGCAGCTGATCGGCGTCACCATGCAGGAGCGCGGCGTCTCCCGGATCGTCGCCGTCGACCTGGATTCGGCCGCGCGAATCGCCCAGGCGGCCTGAAAGCAGGGAACCGTTCGATGAGTTCACTCGAGATCAGCCTCATCCTCCTTGCGACGCTCGCGATCATCGCGACCGTCGCCTATAACGTCTGGGTCGGTCGCAGGCGCGCAGCGCGTCCGGGGCGCGCCGATGGCGGCGCGCGCGTCGAACCGGGCCTTCGTGAGGGCGCTGCGAGCGAGCAGGGCGGCGGCCGTGACGAACCCTCGTTCGGCACTGACGGACAGGGTTTCGAGTCTGCCGGCGCGGGTCCGCAGGACGGGGTCGAAGGCGGCGCCGGGGTGCGTGTACCGGCCGCGCTGAATCCGATCGCCGACTGCATCGTCGAACTCGCGCTGCAGACGCCGCTGACGGGCGATCGCCTGATCCAGCTGACCCGGGGGATCCGGCGAGCCGGCAGCAAACCCGTGCTGATCGAGGCGCTGCCCGCCGCGGCGACCGCGCTCGCACCCGAAGCCGCGACGGCGGATCCTCTTCAGGACGCCTCGGACTGGCAGCCGCTCGCGCCGGGGCACCAGTATGCTGCGTTGCGCGTCGGCGTGCTGCTCGCGAATCGGCACGGGCCGCTGAACGCGATGGAGTTCTCCGAGTTCGTCACCGCGGTGCAGTCGCTGGCCGATCAGCTGTCAGTGCTCGCGGACACGCCGGACATGGCGTCGGCGCTGGCCCGTGCGCGTGACCTCGACGAGGTCTGCGCCAACCTCGACGCGCAGCTCGGGATCGCGGTCGAAGCACCGGATGCGCTCGGGCTGGCCGATCTCGCGAGCCTGGCGGCCGGCTGCGCTTGCGTGGAGCGGGGCAACAACCGTTATGCGCGACTCGGACCGACCGGCGAGGTTCTCTTCTCGCTCGCGCTCGCCGACGCCCCGAATCGGCTGCAACTGCTGCTCGACGTGCCGCGCGCGCCGGCGTCGCTGGAGCCCTGGCAGGCGATGGTCGAGTGCGGCAAGCAGTGCGCGCGCAGCCTCGGTGGGCCGTTGGTCGATGACGCCGGACGGCCTCTGCCCGACGCCCACATCGCGCGGATCGACGAGCAGATCGCGCAGCGCTACGCATCGCTCGAGGACGCGGGCTTTCCCGCCGGCTCGGCGCTCGCGCTGCGCGTGTTCAACTAGTCGCGCGCGGCAGCCGATTCGCCAGCGCCTCGCCCGCCCGCCTTTGCGCAAGTCCGAGCGCCGATGACCGACCCACAAGGTAAGGCCGCCGAACAGGCGGACAGGCTGCGCGGGCTGCTGGAGCGCTACAACTACGAGTACTACGTGCTGGACGCGCCCAGCGTGCCGGACGCGGAATACGACCGGCTGTTTCGCGAGCTGCAGGCGCTCGAGGCGCAGCACCCAGGCCTCGTCACATCGGATTCGCCGACGCAGCGCGTGGGCGGTGCCCCGGCGGCCGGCTTCCGGGAGGTGAGGCACTCGCAGGCGATGCTGTCGCTGAACAATGCGTTCGACGACGATGACGTCTACGGGTTCGATCGCAGGGCCCGTGAAGCGCTGGGCGACGCGCTGGGCGAGGACGAACCGATCGAGTACAGCGCCGAACTCAAGTACGACGGCCTCGCGATCAGCATCCGCTACGAGGACGGCCTGCTGGCGATGGCCGCCACGCGCGGCGACGGCACGACCGGCGAGGACGTGACCGCCAACGTGCGCACGATCCGCGCCGTTCCGTTGCGGCTTCGCCAGCCGCGGGACGGCACGCTTCCGGGTCTGCTCGAGGTGCGCGGAGAGGTGCTGATGTTCAAGGCCGACTTCGAGACGATGAACCGGCGCCAGCGCGACGCCGGCGAGCGTGAGTTCGTGAACCCGCGGAACGCCGCGGCGGGCGCCCTGCGCCAGCTCGACCCGACGATCACCGCTTCGCGTCCGTTGCGTTTCTTCGCCTACGGGGTCGGCGCGGATGACGGCGACGATGCCCCGGCGACGCACGCGGGCCTGCTGGAGCGTCTGGCGCAGCTCGGCCTGCCGGTCGGCGCAGAGCGCGCAGTGCTGCGAGGTCCCGCAGAGCTGCTGGAGTTCTACCGCGCGATGCGCGAGCGCCGTCCGGGGCTGCCCTACGAGATCGACGGCGTCGTCTACAAGGTCAACCGGCGCGACTGGCACGAGCGGATCGGGTTCGTCGCGCGCGCGCCGCGCTATGCGCTCGCCCACAAGTTTCCGGCCGAGGAGGCACTGACCGAGCTGCTCGACATCGAGGTACAGGTCGGTCGCACCGGCGTGCTCACACCGGTGGCGCGGCTCAAGCCGGTCTTCGTCGGAGGTACGACCGTCTCTAACGCGACGCTGCACAATGTCGACGAAATCGAGCGCAAGGACCTGATGATCGGCGACACGGTGGTGGTGCGACGCGCGGGCGACGTGATCCCCGAAGTGGTGCGGGCCCTGCCCGAGCGCCGCCCCTCGTCGGAGAGCGCCGAATTCAGGCGCGATTACCGCCGATTCAGCATGCCGCAGACGTGCCCGGTCTGCGGGTCGGCCGCGGTTCGCGCGCCGGGCGAGTCGGCATACCGCTGTGTCGGCGGCCTGTACTGCTCGGCACAGCGCAAGCAGGCGCTGCTGCATTTCGCCCAGCGGCGTGCGATGGACATCGAAGGACTGGGCGAGAAGCTCGTCGAGCAGCTCGTCGATGCCGATCTGGTTGCGACGCCGGCCGATCTCTATCGGCTGGACTTGTCGACGCTCGAGGGGCTCGAGCGCATGGGAGAAAAGTCGGCGACGAACCTGATTGCGGGGATCCGGGCGTCGCGCCGGACCAGCTTCGGGCGCTTCCTGTTCGCGCTGGGCATCCGGCACGTCGGCGAAGAGGTCGCGCGCCAGCTCGCCCAGGAGTACGGCGATCTCGATGCGCTGCTCGCCGAGGACTGGGACGCGCTGCAGGCGCGCAAGGCCGACCTGCAGAAGGACAACGCGCGAAGGCGACAGCGCGGCGAGGCGCTGATTCCCGTGCCGCTCGAGGGGATCGGCCCGGAGATCATCGAAAGTCTGCGGCGCTTCTTCGGCGAGCGCCACAATCTCGAGGTCATCGACGCGCTGCGGGCCCTCGGCGTTCACTGGTCCGCTCCGGAGACGGCCGGCGGATCGAGGCTGGCGGGCCTGAGCTTCGTGCTGACCGGAACGTTGCCCACGATGACGCGCGAGCAGGCCGGGGAACTGATCCGCCGGCACGGCGGGAGCGTCGCGTCGGGCGTGTCGAAGAAGACCAGCTACCTGGTGGCTGGCGAGGCTGCCGGCAGCAAGCTCGAGCGCGCGCAGGAACTCGGCGTCGAAATTCTCGACGAAGACGGCCTGCTCGCACTGATCGGAGAATCGCAATGAAATTCGCAATCATCGGTGGCAGTGGACTGGCCAAACTCGCCGAACTCGAGTCGACGCGGCGTCAGGTCGTGCGCACGCCGTACGGCGATCCTTCGGGTCCGCTCACCTTCGGCACGCTCGACGGCGTCGAACTGGTGTTTCTCGCCAGGCACGGCTACGGCCACACCTTCGCGCCGCACGAGATCAACTATCGTGCCAACATCTGGGCGCTCAAGCATGCCCAGGTCGACGGCGTCGTGTCGGTGGCCACAGTCGGCGGCATCCGTGCGGATCTCGGGCCTGGCGCCCTGGTGCTTCCGGACCAGATCATCGACTACACGAGCGGGCGCGACGTGACCTTCTTCGAGGGATCGGACCAGCCGGTGACGCACGTCGATTTCACATTTCCCTACGACGAGTCGATCCGGGAGCGGCTGGCGCGGGCGGCGTCGGCATCTGGCGAACCGCTGGTGCTCGGTTCGACCTATGGCTGCGCGCAGGGGCCCAGGCTGGAGACAGCGGCGGAGATTCGCCGCATGCAGCGCGACGGCTGCGATCTGGTCGGCATGACCGGCATGCCCGAGGCCGCGCTGGCGCGCGAACTCGCGCTGCCCTACGCGGCGCTGGCGGTGGTCGCGAATCACGCGGCCGGCATGGGGGACAGCAGCGCAGGGATCTCACTGGAGGCGATCGACGCGACGCTGCGGCGCGCAATGGACCGCGTGCGCCGCGTGCTCGCCGTCTTCGTGCGCAGCGGGCTGGCGCCCTGATGAACTCTGTGCGTCAGTTCTGCAGAGTGCTCAGCAGGTCGGTTTCCAGAGCGATCTGTTCGCGCGCATCGGTCAGGGTCGGGCCGTCGATCAGGAACATGTCCTCGACGCGTTCGCCGAGCGTGGTGACCCGTGCGGTGTAGAGGTTGACCCGATGCTGCGACAGCACGCGCGCAATGCCGTACAGGAGTCCCGTGCGGTCGTTCGCGGTGACTGACAGCAGGTAGTGCTGGCCCCGCTCGTCGGGTCGCAGGTCCACCGTCGGCTGGATCGGGAAGTAGCGCGAGCGGCGCGAGATCCGACCGCGCACCGGCGGTGCGAGTTCGCCCATGCCCTTCAGACGCTCGGTCAGTTCGACCTCCACCAGCGTCAGGATGTCGCGATAGTGCAGGCCATCGTTCGGATCGACGATCAGAAAACTGTCGAGGGCGTAGCCGTGCCGCGTCGTGTGGATCCGTGCATCGAGCACCGACAGGTTCTTGCTGTCGAAGTAGCTGCAGAGCCGCGCGAAAAGCGCCGGCTGATCCGGGAGGTAGACGACCACCTGGAAGCCTTCGCCGATCGGCGCGAGCCGCGCGCGCACGACCGGCTCGCGGGTGTCGACGTGGGTGTGCAGCACCCTCGTCTGCCAGGCCACGTCGTTCGCGTCGGTGCGCATGAAATAGGCCACGTCGAGCTTCGACCAGAAGTTCTCGTAGCGCTCCTCCGACAGCGCGTACAGGTTCAGGATCCGGTGCGCCTCGCGCCGCGACGCGTCTAGCAGGAATCCGGGCTGCGGAATCTCGCCGGCCAGCGCGCGCTTGGTCGCGTGGAACAGGTCCTGCAGCAGCTTGCCCTTCCAGGCGTTCCAGACCTTCGGGCTCGTGCCACGGATGTCCGCCACGGTGAGCAGGTACAGCGCGATCAGCCGCTCCTCGGTGCCGACGAGCTGCGCGAAACGGGTCACGACGTCCGGGTCGGCGACGTCCTGCTTCTGGGCGACCATCGACATCGTGAGGTGGTGCTCGACCAGGAACTCGATCAGTGCGCCGGCCTCGCGCGACAGTCCGTGCGAGCGGCAGAACCGCCTGGCGTCCACCTTCCCGAGCACGGAGTGGTCGCCGCCTCGTCCCTTGGCGATATCGTGGAACAGTGCGGCGATGTAGAGCCGCCACGGATCCGGGAACGCGGCCATCAGCTGGCTGCAGAACGGGTACTCGTGGGCGTGCTCGTCCATCGCGAAGCGGCGCAAGTTGCGCACGACCATCAGGATGTGCTGGTCGACCGTGTAGACATGGAAGAGATCGTGCTGCATCCGTCCGACGATCCGCCCGAACGCCGGCAGGTAACGGCCCAGCACCGACCACTGGTTCATCCGGCGCAGCGCGCGCGTCACGCCGCGCCGCTGCTGCATCAGGCTCAGGAAAAGCGCGCGGTTCTCCGGCTTTGCCCGGAACTTCGCGTCCATCCGCAGGCGTGCGTGCCAGATCGCCCGGAGCGTCGGCACGGTCAGTCCGGTCACCGCCGCGTGCTGTTCGATGCGCAGGAAGGCGCGCAGAATTGCAGCGGGATCGCGCTCGAAAACGCCGGGGTCGATCGCATCGAGCAGTCCCCGCCGGTTCTGGAACTCGTCGTCGATCGGCTCGGGCGCGGCGTCCGGGGCCGCGAACAGTTCCGCCTCGAGGTTCAGCAGCAGGATCGTGTTGAGCTGGGTGATCTGCTTGGCCGCCCGAAAATAGCCCTGCATCAGCTCTTCGGACACTCTGCGGGCGTCGCCGCCGTGCTGGCCCTGCAGCATCTTCGCCACCTGTGCCTGCAGGTCGAAGACCAGCCGGTCTTCCCGGCGGCCGGCGACGATGTGCAGGCACGCGCGGATGCGCTTGACGATCCGCTCGTTGCGCCTGAGCGCGCGCGCCTCCTCGGCGGTCACGAGCCCACGCCGAGCGAGTTCCGGCCAGTGCCAGCCGAAACCCGCGGCCCGCGCTGTCCACATGATCACATGGAGGTCGCGCAGCCCGCCCGGGCTTTCCTTGGTGTTGGGCTCGAGGCTGTACGGAGTGTCCTCGAACTTCACGTGGCGCTGGCGCATCTCCAGCGTCTTCGCGCGGAAGTATGCCGCCGGGTCGCACTGGCGCTTCAGGCTGGCGGTGAGATCCGCAAATACGCGCCGCCGTCCGGCCAGCAGCCGGGCTTCCATCGCGCTGGTCTGGATCGTGACGTCGGCCGCCGCCTCGGTGAGGCACTCCTGTGCGGTGCGCACGCTGTGGCCGATCTCCAGGCCGGTGTCCCAGCATGCGCCGATGAAGGCTTCGATCGCACCACGGGTCCGCCCGCCCGGCGGCTCCGCCGTCACTATCAGCAGATCGACGTCGGAGTGAGGAAAGATCTCGTTGCGTCCGTAGCCGCCCACCGCGGCCAGGACCGCATCGGCAGGCATTCCCGCCGCGCTCCAGAGCGCGCGCGCGGTCCGGTCGGTCACTCGTGAGAGCCCGCGCAGCAGGCGATCGGGGTCCCTGTCCGCCCGGAACGCGTCGATCAGTGTCTCGCGCTCGCGCCGATGCGCGGTGCGCAGCGTGCCGAGCACCGCCTGGTCGATTCCGGGCATCCGGCGGGCCGCCTCAGGCGGCGCTTGGAACCGGCTTGGGCCGTGCCGGCGCGCCGGCCGACGCGGTCAGCACCTCGAAGCCCTGCTCGGTGACGAGGACGGTGTGCTCCCACTGGGCCGACAGGCTGCGGTCCTTCGTCACGATCGTCCAGCCGTCGCCGAGTTCGCGAACTTCGCGCCGTCCCGCATTGATCATCGGTTCGATCGTGAAGATCATGCCGGGCTGCAGGCGGTCGCCGACGCCGGGGCGGCCATAGTGCAGCACCTGTGGTTCCTCGTGGAAGCGCTTGCCGATTCCGTGGCCGCAGAATTCGCGCACCACCGAAAACCCGCTGGACTCGGCATGGCGCTGGATCGCGTGGCCGATGTCGCCTAGCGCGGCATCGGGGCGCACCTGCTCGATGCCGATCCACATGCACTCGTAGGTGATCTCGCAGAGCCTTCGCGCGGCGATCGACGACTCGCCGACGAGGAACATCCTGCTGGTGTCGCCGTGGAACCCATCGTTGATCACCGTGATGTCGATGTTCACGATATCGCCGGTCTTCAGGACCTTGTCCCCGGGGATGCCGTGACAGACCTGGTGATTGACCGAAGTGCAGATCGACTTGGGGTAGGGGCGGTAGCCGGGCGGTGCGTAGTTCAGGGGCGCCGGCACGGTCTTCTGGACGCCGACCATGTAGTCGTGGCAGAGCCGGTCGAGTTCGCCGGTGGTCACGCCCGGTTTGACGAAAGGGGTGATGTAGTCGAGGACCTCGCCCGCCAGGCGCCCGGCCACGCGCATTGCCTCGATTTCCTCGCCGGTCTTGATGATGATTGACATGCTATTATTATAGGTTAGCTGCCAACAGCTCGCCGCGCTATGCCCATGTCCGGGCACAGGGAAACGGGCGAAGGCGGTGAAATCGCGCACGCCCGCATACCGAGGGTCCGCGAGCACAGCGTTCCGGTCGATCCGGTCGCTGTCTCGGGCAACGCGGGCGTGTCAGGCCAAACCCTTTGTGGAGTATCACTCATGTCGGTCACGATGCGGCAGATGCTGGAAGCGGGTGTGCATTTCGGGCACCAGACGCGTTTCTGGAACCCCAAGATGGCACCGTATATCTTCGGCCATCGCAACAAGATCCATATCGTCAACCTGGAAAAGACGCTGGAGCTGTACCAGGAGGCGACGAAGTACGTCCGCCAGCTGTCGGCGAACCGGGGAACCGTGCTGTTCGTCGGCACCAAGCGACAGGCCCGCGAGATCCTCGCGGAAGAGGCCCAGCGCGCAGGAATGCCCTATGTCGACCAGCGATGGCTGGGCGGCATGCTTACCAACTTCAAGACGGTCAAGGCCTCGATCAAGCGCCTGAAGGACATGGAAGCGATCGTCGCCGACGGCGGGGTCGAGCGCATGTCCAAGAAAGAGGCGCTGACGTTCCAGCGCGAAATGACCAAGCTGAACGTCAGCCTGGGCGGCATCAAGGACATGGTGAGCCTGCCGGACGCCCTGTTCGTGATCGACGTCGGGTATCACAAGATCGCGGTCACCGAAGCGGCCAAGCTGGGCATCCCGGTCGTCGCGGTGGTCGACACGAACCATTCGCCCGAGGGCATCGCGCACGTGATCCCCGGCAACGACGACTCGGGCCGCGCGATCAGGCTCTACGCGCAAGGGATCGCCGACGCGGTGCTCGACGGGCGCAACGCGTCGATGCAGGAGATCGTCCAGGGTCCCGAGGGCGAGGAATTCGTCGAAGTCGAGGACGAGGGCGTCTGACACGCCGATGCGCCGGATCATCGGGGCTGCGTTCGACAACCCCGTGTTGATACCCCGCTTCATGGGCGCGACGCCTAGCGCGGGGTGCGCGGCATGACAGGCATTCAGGGATTTTGCGCGGCCCCGGTCTCCGGCGCCGCAGCGGATACAGGAGCAAGCAAGATGGCGGAAATCACCGCGGGCATGGTCAAGGAACTGCGCGAGAAGACCGACGCGCCCATGATGGAATGCAAGAAGGCGCTCACCGAGGCGGCGGGCGACCTGGAGAAGGCCGAGGAGATTCTGCGGGTCAAACTCGGCAGCAAGGCCTCCAAGGCGGCCTCGAGGGTCACCGCGGAGGGTGTGGTCGGTATCCACCTCGACGCGGCGTCCAAGTTGGGCGCGATCGTCGAGGTCAACTGCGAGACCGACTTCGTCGCCAAGAACGACGATTTCCTGGCGTTCACCGGCCAGTTGGCCCGGCTGGCGGCCGAACGCAACCCGGCCGACGTCGCGGCACTGTCCGCGCTGCCGCTCGACGGCGGAAGCGTCGAGGAAGTCCGCACCGCGCTGATCGGCAAGATCGGCGAGAACCTCTCGATCCGCCGCTTCACCCGGATCGAAGCGAAGGGCAGGCTCGCCAGCTACATCCATGGCGGCAGCAAGATCGGCGTACTGGTCGACGTCGTCGGTGGCGACGAGGCACTGGCCAAGGACATTGCGATGCACATCGCCGCGAGCAAGCCGAAGGCGCTGTCGCGCGACGGTGTGCCGACGGCGGACGTCGACCGCGAGCGTTCGATCGCTCAGCAGAAGGCGGCCGAGTCCGGCAAGCCCGCCGAAATCGTCGCCAAGATGGTCGAGGGCACCGTCCAGAAGTATCTGAAGGAGGTCACGCTGCTCGGCCAGGCCTTTGTCAAGGACGACAAGCTCACGATCGAGCAGCTGCTCAAGTCCAAGGGAGCGAGCGTCGCGTCGTTCGCGCTTTACGTCGTCGGCGAGGGGATCGAGAAGAAGGTCTCGGACTTCGCGGCGGAAGTCGCCGCACAGGCTGCCGCGGCGGCGGGGCGCTGATTCGTAGGATAATCTCGGCACGGCACGGCGCCGAGCAGCAGGCGGCGCCGTCAACAGTCTTTCACACAAGGGGGGCGCGGTGAGCTCTGGTTCGATGGTCACAGCTGCCTCGCCCGAACCACAGCACCACGAATTGGCGCGCCCGCAGCCTGCCTATCGGCGCGTCCTGCTAAAGCTGTCCGGCGAGGCCCTGATGGGCGACGACGCCTACGGCATCAACCGGGCAACGATCGAGGGCATGGTCCGCCAGGTGGCGGAGATCAGTGCGCTAGGCGTCGAGATCGCAGTGGTGATCGGGGGCGGCAACATCTTCCGTGGCGTGGCGCCGGGAGCAGCCGGCATGGACCGGGCGACCGCCGACTACATGGGCATGCTCGCAACGGTGATGAACTCACTGGCGCTGCAGGACGCGCTGCGACAGGTCGGCGTCGTCGCACGGGTGCAGTCTGCGCTGAACATCGAGCAGGTCGTCGAACCGTACATTCGCCCGAAGGCCCTGCGCTACCTCGAGGAGGGCATGGTCGTCATCTTCGCCGCGGGCACCGGCAATCCGTTCTTCACCACCGACACCGCGGCGGCGCTGCGAGGCGCGGAGGTCGGTGCGGAAATCGTGCTGAAGGCGACGAAGGTCGACGGGGTCTACAGTGCCGATCCGGCGAGCAATCCGGACGCGCAGCGCTACCAGACCATCAGCTTCGACGAGGCGATCTCCCGCAATCTCAAGGTGATGGACGCGACGGCGTTCGCGCTGTGCCGTGACCAGCGGCTGCCGATCAAGGTATTCTCGATTTACAAGGAAGGCGCGCTGCGCCGTGTGATCATGGGAGAGGACGAGGGCACCCTGGTGCACGTCTGACGCGTGTCCCGCCCATCGATCGCTGAGCATAGGGGATCAATGAATGAGCATTGCCGAAGTGATGAGCACGGCCGATGAGAAGATGCACAAGTCCATCGAAGCGTTCAAGACCGGCCTGACACGCATCCGTACCGGGCGCCCGAGCGCGGTGCTGCTGGATCACGTCCACGTCGACTACTACGGCAGCATGGTTCCGATCAGCCAGGTCGCCAACGTGACGCTGATCGACTCGCGCACCCTCGGGGTCGCTCCCTGGGAGAAGAAGATGGGCGCGGTGATCGACAAGGCGATCCGCGAATCCGACCTCGGCCTGAACCCGGTCTCGGTCGGCGAACTGATCCGAATCCCGATGCCCCCGCTCTCCGAGGAACGCCGCCGCGAGCTGACCAAGGTCGTCAAGGGCGAGTCCGAGCACGCCAAGGTGGCGGTGCGCAATCTGCGCCGCGAGGCCAACGAACACCTGAAGAAGATGCTCAAGGACAAGGAGGTCACCGAGGACGAGGAGCATCGCGCTCAGGACGACGTGCAGAAGCTCACCGACCGCTGCATCGCCGAGATCGACAAGCTGCTCGCTGCCAAGGAGCAGGAGATCATGACGGTCTGACGAGGCAATGACCGGTTTCTTCAGCTCCACCGCAGACGTGCCGGCCCCGCGCGACGTGCCCAGGCACGTCGCGATCATCATGGACGGCAACGGGCGCTGGGCGACGTCGCGCCACCTGCCGCGGGTCGCCGGGCACGCCAAAGGTGTGGAGGCGGTCCGCACGATCGTCGATGCCTGTGCCAGGCGCGGCGTGGAGTACCTGACGCTCTTCGCGTTCAGCTCGGAGAACTGGCGTCGCCCCGCCGAAGAAGTCTCGGTGCTGATGCGCCTGTTCATCAGCGCGCTCGAGCGAGAGGTCGCGCAGCTCTTCGAGAACGGCATCCGTCTGCAGGTGGTTGGCGAACTGTCGGCGTTCGAGCCGCGTCTGCGCCAGCTGATCGCCAACGGGATCCAGCGCACCGCCGCGAACACCCGGCTGACGCTGACGGTGTGCGCCAATTACGGCGGCCGATGGGACATCATCCAGGCGATGCAATCGCTGCTCGCCGAACGTCCGGAGCTTGCGCGGACCCCCGAGCTGATCGACGAGAAGATGCTCAGCGCGCACCTGGCCATGGCCTACGCGCCGGAGCCCGACCTGTTCATCCGCACCGGCGGTGAGCAGCGGGTCAGCAACTTCCTCCTCTGGCAGCTCGCCTATACGGAGCTGCATTTCACCGACACGTACTGGCCCGATTTCGATGCCGGCGCGCTCGATCGGGCGATCGCGTCGTATCGCACGCGCGAGCGCCGCTTCGGTCGCACCAGCGCGCAGGTGGCCGACTCCGTCTGAGGAGTCGGCGACGCCGATGCTCGGGAAGCGCGTTGCGACCGCGGTGGTGTTGCTGGCAGTCCTGCTGCCGGCCGCGTTCGTGCTTCCCCCGATCGTCTGGGGCGCGATCACCCTTGCGTTCCTGACCGTCGCCGCATGGGAGTGGGCGAGACTCTTGCCGGGTGCGCCGCAGCCGGCCCTGGCCGCCGGGCTCGTCTGCGTCGGCGGGATCGCGGCGCTGTCATGGCGCACGATCGCACCGTGGCCGCCGCTGGCGCTGGCGCTCGCCTGCGCCCTGCTGGTCGCGTTCTGGATGATTGCCGGCGCCTTGCGACTGTCCAGGCACGAGGCGCGCACCGGTGGCTGGCCGCTCGCGGCGACGCTGCTCTTCGGCTGCTGGCTCGCGATGTACGAGCTTCGCGTGCTCGGGCCGATCCCACTGGTCTCGTCGATGGCGGTGATCTGGGTCGCCGACATCGCCGCGTACTTCGCCGGCAGGGCGCTGGGGCGGCACAAGCTGGCGCCCACGATCAGTCCGGGCAAGACCTGGGAGGGCGCCATCGGGGGCTTCGTCGCGGTCGTGACGATCGGCTTGCTCTGCGCCCGGCTGCCCGCGCTGGGCGAGTCGTTTCCCGCTCTGCTGGTGGACCGCCTGACGGTGGGCGGTGCCGCCCTTGCCCTGGTGGCTATCGCTGCGCTGTCGATCGTCGGCGACCTGCACGAGTCTCTGCTCAAGCGCGAGGCCGGCGTGAAGGACAGCGGGACGCTGCTTCCGGGCCATGGAGGGGTGCTCGACCGGATAGACGCGCTGATTCCGACGATGCCCGCGGCCCTGCTGCTGTACCAACTCTTGCGATAATCGCCCCATGCAGTCGCTGACCGTCCTCGGTGCGACCGGATCAATCGGCGGCAGCACGCTCGACGTGGTCGCCCGGCATCCGGATCGCTACCGCGTGTTCGCGCTCTCCGGGCGAGAGCGCATCGATCGCCTCGCCGAACTCTGCCGCCGATTCGTGCCGTGCTACGCGGTCGTCGACGGCGAGGTGGCCGCCAGGCGCCTGCGCGACAGCCTGGTTTTGGCGCAATGCCGCACCGAGGTGCTTCACGGTGAGCAGGCGCTCTGCGAGGTCGCGTCCCACGACGATGTCGACACGGTGATGGCCGCGATCGTCGGGTCTGCCGGCCTGGAGCCGACGATCGCGGCGGCGCGGCGGGGCAAGCGGATCCTGCTCGCCAACAAGGAGTCGCTGGTGATGGCGGGCGCCGTGTTCGTCGCCGCGGCGCGCGCCGGCGGCGCGACGGTGCTGCCGATCGACAGCGAGCACAACGCGGTCTTCCAGTGCCTGCCACCGGCCGCGCAGGTCGACGCGCGCAGCCTTCCCCGAGGCGGTGTGCGTCGAATCGTGCTGACCGCGTCCGGCGGACCTTTTCGGCGGGCGACGCTGGCGCAGATGCGCGAGGCGACCCCCGAGCAGGCCTGCGCCCACCCCAACTGGTCGATGGGTCGCAAGATCTCGGTCGATTCGGCGACCATGATGAACAAGGGACTCGAGGTGATCGAGGCCCATTTGCTCTTCGGCGTCGCGCCGGAATCCATCGACATCGTCGTGCATCCGCAGAGTGTGATCCATTCGCT
>JAHEDO010000260.1 GCA_024641185.1 Burkholderiaceae bacterium
GAGCGCGCCGCACCGCTGCCCTGGGACCTGGTGATCGTCGACGAGGCGTCGATGCTCGACGTCGAGCTCGCGAGCGCGCTGGCTGCGGCGATCCCCGCGCGGGGCCGGCTGGTGCTGGCGTGCGACGCGGACCAGCTCGCGTCGGTCGAGGCGGGGGCGGTCTTCGCCGAGCTGTGCGCAAGCGGCCTCGGCGCGCTGGCGCGCCTGGAACGCAACTACCGGCAGGCAGGCGCCGCGCAGATCGCCGCGCTCGCCGCGGCGATCCGGGACGGCGCGCCCGAGCGCGAGATCCTCGAGTCGCTCGGACCACTGGCGAGCACCCCCGACGGTGTCGCCCGGGTCGCTGACGAAGCGTTCGACGCCTACGGCGACGCGCTTGCGGCGATCGAGCGTGGCGAATCCGCCGACCGTGTGCTCGCGGCCTTCGAGCGCTATCGCGTGCTCTGCGCGCTGCGCGAAGGTGACCGGGGAACGGTCGGCCTGAACCGCGCGATCGCCGCGCGGGTCAGGCGCCGCATGAACGCGCCGGCGCTGGCACCCTGGTATCCGGGCCGCCTGGTGATGGTCACCCGCAACCTTCCCGATCGCGGGCTGGTCAACGGCGACGTCGGCGTGTGCCTGAGCCCCGGCCGTGTCAGTTTCGCGGGCGCCGACGGCATTCGCGAGATCGCCGTGCTGAGCATGCCCGCCTGCGAGGACGCATTCGCGATCACCGTGCACAAGTCGCAGGGCTCGGAATTCGAGACCGTGGCGTTCGTTCCGGCGCCGACCGGACACCCGCTGAATACCCGCGAACTCGTCTACACCGCGATCACCCGCGCGCGCAACGGAGTCCGAATCTGGAGCGAGGCGGGCGCGATCGCTGCGGCCGCGCGTCAGCGCAGCGCGCGCGACGGGCGCCTGAGGGATCGGGTCGTCAGCGCGATCGAATCGTCAGCGCGACCCGGACGCTAGCGCCGGCTGCGTGAACGCCAGCAGCGCGCCGAGCACGAGCACGATCACCGACGCGGTCAGGCCCGGGCGCAGCGAGCCCGACAGGTCGGCGAGCCAGCCGGTGGCCATCGGACCGGCGATCTGGCCGGCCGCGAAGACGCTGGTGAAGGTGGCCATCGCAGACCCCCATGCGGCCTTGGGCAGGCTCCTCTTGAGCAGGCTGGTGATCGCCGAGGGCACCGAAAACATCGCCAGACCGAACAGCACCGCCGACGCCGTCATCGCCAGCGCTCCGGTGGTGACCAGCGGCACCAGCGCGCCGGCCGCCAGCACCAGCATCACTGCCGCCATCGGCCGCCCGCCCGACCAGCGATCAAAGGGCTTGCGCCAGACCGCAGGCGCGAGCAGCGTCGCGAGCCCGAGCGCACTCCAGACCAGCACGACCGTGGCGGTGCTCGCACCGTTGTCGCGCATCCAGGCGATCACGAAGGTCATGTAGCCGATGTAACCGAGCGCGAACGCCGCGTAGGCGACCAGCTCTGGCAGAAAGGGCCGCAGTCTCCAGGCCGCTCCGCCCGGCGCGGCGCCCGGCTCGACGATGCGCGTCGCGGCCCACACCGTGCCCAGCGCCATCGCGAATCCCGCGTAGCCCATCGCACGCCAGACGATCGGCCAGGACGCATCGCCTAGCTGCGCGAGCGCCGGGGGCACGAGCACACCGCTGAGCATCAGTCCGATGCCGCCGCCCGCGAAGTAGATCGATATCGTCGTCGTCGCGAGCTGCGGGCGATCAGGGAAGATGTTGGCCGACAGGGCTCCGCCGCAGATGAAGACGGCTGCGCCGCCGAGGCCGGCCAGCACTCGCATCGCCGCCAGCAGCGTGAGGTCCGCGGTCATGCCGGTGCCGACCAGCGCGGCCGCGGTGACGAACATTCCGCCGCAAAAGAGCGCGCGATTGCCCAACTGCACCACCAGCAGCCGGGTGAGCACCGCACCGGCGAGGTAGCCGATCGCGTTCGAGGTGTTGATCCATCCGGCCTGCGAGTAGCTCCACTGCAGGTCGTCGCGCATCGCGGGCAGGATCAGCGCGTACGCGAACCTGGCGAACGAGTTCGACACCGTCGGCCCGAACGACAGGACGAAGGCGATGAACAGCCCGCGGGCCATCATGGACGTCCCGCGACCCCTGGGGCGCGTGCGGTCAGAGCCGCTCGATGACCGTCACGTTCGCGAGGCCGCCGCCCTCGCACATCGTCTGCAGGCCGTAGCGCTTGCCGCGCTTGTGCAGCGCGTGCACGAGCGTGGTCATCAGCTTTGCCCCGGAGCCTCCGAGCGGGTGTCCCAGTGCGATCGCGCCGCCGTTGACGTTCAGGCGCTGCGGATCGGCGCCGGTCACCTTGAGCCAGGCGAGCGGCACCGGCGCGAAAGCCTCGTTGACCTCGAACAGGTCGATGTCGGCGATCGACATGCCCGCCTTCTTCAGCGCGCGCTCGGTCGCGGGGATCGGCGCCTCGAGCATGATCACCGGGTCGTGGCCGATCACCGTCATGTGATGGATCCGCGCGAGCGGCTCCACGCCCAGTGCCTTCAGCCCTCGCTCGTTGACCACCAGCAGTCCGGCGGCGCCGTCGCAGATCTGGCTCGCGCTCGCGGCGGTGATCGTGCCGCCCTCGGTGAGCAGCTTCACGCCGGCGATCCCTTCCAGCGTCGCGTCGTAGCGGATGCCCTCGTCGCGCGCGTGCATCTCGTCGGTCGGGCTTCCGTCGGCGAGCCGAACCGGCACCGGCACGATCTCCTCGGTGAACTGGCCGGTCTCGGTCGCGGCGCGCGCGCGCTGATGGCTCTGCAGCGCGTAGGCGTCGAGCGCGTCCTTCGACAGCCCGTACTTCCTGGACATCATCTCGGCACCGGTGAACTGGCTGAAGAACACGCCCGGATAGCGCGCCTCCATCGCCGGGCTCTTGTAGGTGCCGAACCCGTTCTTCTGCGCCAGGGTCGCGGGCAGTCCCATCGGGACCCGCGTCATGCTCTCGACGCCCGCGGCGATCACGCAGTCCATCGCGCCCGACATCACTGCCTGGGCCGCGAAGTGCAGCGCCTGCTGCGAGGAACCGCACTGCCGGTCGACCGACGTGCCGGGCACGCTCTCGGGCAGCTTCGACGCCAGGACGGCGTTGCGCGCGACGTTCACCGCCTGTTCGCCGACCTGGTCGACGCAGCCCATGATCACGTCCTCGATCAGCGCCGGGTCGGCACCGGTGCGCGCGATCAGCGCGTCGAGCACCTGGGCGGCGAGATCCGCCGGGTGCCAGCCGGACAGCCGCCCGCCCTTCTTGCCGCCTGCCGTGCGTGCGGCTGCCACGATATACGCCTGCGCCATGTCGATCTCCATGTGTCGTTCGCTTTTGCGCGGTCCGGCCGTCGACCGCGTGCCGGCGTGGTCGGGCGATCCGCCCGGGGCCCACGAGTCCTTCGCAGTCGACAGCTTGCCACAGACGCGCGATCCGCCCCGGCCTGCCCGGCGCGAGGGCTGCGCGAGGTCTTTCGTCCACGATCCGACACGCGGTGCGCGATGCGCACTTGCGCTGCCCCGTCTCAGCCGCGATCATCCGTCCATGGCCGGTTTCACCGACGCGCGACAGACCTGGGACGGACGTTACTCGAAAGCCGAGGGTTTCCTGTTCGGCGAAGCTCCCAACGAGTGGCTGGTCGCGGGCGCCAGGCACCTGAAGCCCGGCTCGCGGGTGCTCTCGGTCGCAGACGGAGAGGGGCGAAACAGTGTCTGGCTTGCGCAGCAGGGCATGCGGGTCACAGCGTTCGACATCTCGCCGGTCGGCGTCGACCGCGCGCGGGGCTACGCGCAGCGCGCCGGGGTCGGAGTCGAGCTACATGTGGTCGAGGCCGGCAAGTGGGTCTGGGAACCCGAATCCTTCGACGCGGTGGCCGCGATCTTCATCCAGTTCGCGCCGCCGGACCTGCGGGCGCGCATCTTCGCAGGGGTCGCGCAGACGCTGGTGCCGGGCGGGCTGCTGATCATCGAGGGCTACGGCCTGCGCCAGCTGACCTATCGCACCGGCGGTCCGGGGATCGCGGAAAACCTCTACAC
>JAHEDO010000052.1 GCA_024641185.1 Burkholderiaceae bacterium
CCAGCGCGATGCCGAACCAATCTCGCACCGCGGGGCGTTCGCCGAGAAACACCACGGCGAACACGGCCACGAGCACCAGGCTGAATTTGTCGACCGGTGCGACCTTGGACGCGTCGCCGATTTGCAGCGCCCGGAAGTAGCACACCCATGACGCGCCCGTCGCCAGGGCTGACAGGCTCAGGAAGAGCCAGGTCCGCGGCGACAGCGCGAACGGGTTGCTCCACTTGCCTGCGAACCAGATGAAGCCCGAGAGCACGAAGACGATGATGACGGTTCTCACGAGCGTCGCGAGGTCCGAGTCGACGCCCTGGATGCCGATCTTGGCGAAGATCGCCGTGAGCGCGGCGAATCCGGCCGAGAGTGCCGCCCAGAAGAACCAGCTGCCCGTGGTGGTCATGTCTGTCGTCGTCCAGCGTCGGAGTCGTGATCGATGGCTTTCATTCGCCGGTTTTCGATGAAGCGGCGGTCTTGCGGAACACGAGGCTCAAATTGTTCGCCGGCATCTCGACGATCCGTTGCAGTGCCAGGCCGCACGAGGCGGCCGCCTCGCGGACATCGTCCACGTCGCGCAGGCCCCATTCGGCGTTGCGCCCGCGCAGGTCGTCATCGAACCGGGCGTTGCCCGGCGACGTGTGTCGACCGTCGCGACGATACGGGCCGTACAGGAACAGCACCCCGTCGTCGCTCAGCACGGCGGCCGCGCCTGCCATCAGTCCGAGCGCGGCGGCCCATGGGGCGATGTGAATCATGTTGATGCAGACCACCGCGTCGGCCGAGTCGATCGGCCAGCGCGCCTTGCCGGCGTCCAGCGCGACGGCTGCGCGGACGTTCTCGAGCGCCGCGGCGCGCACCCGCGCGTCGATCGAGGCGCGCATCTGCGCCTCGGGGTCCGAAGGCTGCCATGCGAGCCCCGGCAGCGCAGACGCGAAGTGCGCGACGTGCTGGCCGGTGCCGCTGGCGATCTCCAGCACCAGGCCGCGCGCGGGAAGGACCTGCGAGAGCACCCCGAGGATCGGGGTCATGTTCCGGTCGGCCGAGGGGCTGTGCCTGATGGTGTCGTCGGGTCTCTCGGTCATGGTCGGGTCGGCTCGAAGCCGGCAGGCGGAGTTGGCTGATCGCGGGCCGGCACTGACCGTATCATGCGCTTCGCAGCAGGCCGAGGATGCGCTCGCGCACCAGTTCGGGCTGTTCCATCGGCAGGAAATGCGTGCTGCCGGGCACGATCTCGACATCGACGCCCGGCGCGCACTCGCGCAGCAGCGGCAGCACGCGAACGCAGATCGAGCCGTGTTCCGCGACCAGCACGCGTGCGGGGACCCTGAGCGCGCGCAGCGCGGCGCGCAGATCGTGACGGTGCGCCGCGAAGGTGGCGCTTTCCCAGGCGGGCGCGCAGCGCAGCGCCAGCGTGCCGTCCGCGCCGCGGGCGAAGCCGCCTTCGACGTAGTCTTCCAGGAATCCCGGCAGCCAGGATCGGAAGGCGCCGCGCCCTCGGTAGCTTGCCAGCACGTCTCCCGAGGTCGGGAAATGCATGCGCCGGCGTCGGGCGGATCTCGCGACCGGCAGGCGGCGGCGCAACAGGTGCGGCGCGAAGGGCAGCAGCAACCATTGGCGGATGCCCGGCGGCACCATCGCAGGATCGATCATCAGCAGCGCCCCGGCGAGCGAAGGCTCGGCCGCGAGCGCCAGCATCGCCACCGTGCCGCCCATCGAGTGTCCGGCGATCAGACGCGGTGCGGGCTGGCCCGCGCCGATCTGTCGGATCGCGGCGACCACGTCCGTCGCATAGGTGTGCCAGTGTGTGAGCGCCATGGCCCTGGCCGGCAGCGTCGTGTGGCCGTGCCCCCGCAGGTCGAGCGCGACCACGCGCAGATCGGGTCCCAGCGGCTCCAGCAGGCGCCGGTAGGTAAGGGCGCAGAAGCCGGTCGCGTGCAGGAACACCAGATCGATCGGTCCGCTGGCGCGCCCGAAGTTGAGTCCGGCCATGTGGCCGCCGCTGCCCGGGACGGAAAAACGCTGCATTCGGCAGTCTCATCGCACATTGTGGGATGGGCATGTTACCGGGTGCGCGGCGTCCATGCCCCCCGAAAGCCTCCGTCAGACGCCCCTGGCGACCGTCCATCTGTCGCGTTTTGGACTCTATTGACATTCCGCAACGTGTAATTGCGCTCCACGATGGAAAATACGGTGGTCCCAGCGGAACCCTGCGACACAGGGCCGCGAATCTCGAACGGTCGAGACATTGAATCTGCGAATTTCGCACCAGCACGCCGCCCCGATCCCGGGGAAGTTCCAACGCGCACTCCTCGACGCCCCCGCGACCGGGCAGGCGCTGGGCATGCCGCTGGCCGCCGAACCGCGCTCGACCGACACCCCTATGAACGCAAGTGCTGGCTGAGCCGGGAGGAAACGCAATGTCCGAGTTCGAAATCGTCGCGCGCGAGGATTTCTCCGACGTCACCTACATGTTGGAGATCCGGCACCCGCTGATGGCCAGGGCGGCCCGGCCGGGGCAATTCGTGATCGCGATGCTCAACGAGCACAGTGAGCGCATCCCGCTCACCATCGCCGACTTCGACCGCGACAAGGGCACGATCACACTGGTCATCCAGGCGGTCGGCAAGAGCACGCGCGAGATGCAGCAGGAGTGCAAGGTCGGCACGAGCCTCTACGGGCTGGTCGGGCCGATGGGAATGCCCAGCGAGATCGGGCACGCGAAGAAGGCGATCTGCGTCGGGGGTGGGCTCGGGGTCGCGCCGATCTACCCGCAGGCGCGCGCGCTCAAGGAGGCCGGGGCCTACGTCATCGGGATCGTCGGCTTTCGCAACAAGGATCTCGTGTTCTGGGACGACAAGTTCCGTGCGGTCTGCGACGAGTTCATCGTCTGCACGGACGACGGTTCGGCGGGGATCAAGGGGTTCGTCACCGACGGGATCCGCCTGGCGCTCGAGAAGCACGACGACATCGACGAGGCGATCGCCATCGGTCCGCCGGTGATGATGAAAGCCGCCGCCGAGGCCACGCGCCCGCGCAAGATCAAGACGATGGTCAGCCTGAATCCGGTGATGGTCGACGGGACCGGGATGTGCGGAGGCTGTCGCGTGAATGTGGGCGACAAGGTCAAGTTTGCCTGCGTCGACGGTCCGGACTTCGACGGGCACCTGGTCGACTTCGACGACCTGATGACCCGGCTGCGCCGTTACAAGGAAGTGGAGAAGACCGCGGCGGAGCGCTGGAGCGAAAACTGCCGGATGGGGCAAGTGCGCGAGGCCGTGCGTCCCGGCGCGAACTAGGCGGGTGAGAGGACGCGGTGCGAAGCGCTGACGCGCCGCGCCGTGCCGGCTAATGCAGAAGGAACTCGAGCAGCAAATGGCGAAGAAGAAAACGATTCGGACGATTCCCCAGGATCGCACCCCGGTGCGCGAGCAGGCGCCAGCCGAGCGCGTGCGCAACTTCACCGAGGTGAACCTCGGGTACAGCCTCGTCGAGGCCAAGCGGGAGGCGGAGCGCTGCCTGCTCTGTGCCGAGCCCAAGTGCATCGCAGGCTGCCCGGTGGGAATCGACATCCCGGGCTTCATCGACAAACTCAACGCCAAGGATCTGCGGGGCGCCTACGACGTGATCGCCCGCACCAATCTCCTTCCGGCGGTCTGCGGCCGTGTCTGCCCGCAGGAGAACCAGTGCGAGGGGGTATGCGTGGTCGGCGAGACCCTCGAGTCGGTGGCGATCGGGCGCCTGGAGCGTTTCGTCGGTGATCTCGCGATCGAGAAGGGCTGGGTCAACGTCCCGTACTCGGAGCCCAACGGCTTCAAGGTCGGCATCGTCGGGTCGGGCCCCGCAGGAATGGCGTGCGCGGCAGACATGGCCAAGGCGGGCTGCGACGTCACGGTGTTCGAGGCGTTCCACCAGCCGGGCGGCGTGCTGCGCTACGGGATCCCGGATTTCCGCCTGCCAAACAGCGTGATCGACGCAGAGATTGCCAACCTCGCGAAGCTCGGTGTCAAGTTCCAGAACAACACGCTGGTCGGGCGCCTGTTCACCATCGAACAGATGATCGACGAGCTCGGTTTCCACACCGTATTCATCGGCACGGGCGCGGGCTACCCGACGATGCTGGGGGTTCCCGGCGACTCGCTCAACGGGGTGCTCTCGGCCAACGAACTGCTCACGCGATGCAACCTGATGCGCGCGAAGGAGTTCCCCGATTTCGACACGCCGCTGCCGATTGGCCGCAGGGTCGCGGTGATCGGTTCCGGCAACACGGCGATGGACGCCACGCGGGTCTGCCGCAGGCTCGGAGCCGAGAAGGTCTACTGCGTTTACCGGCGCACCCAGGCCGAGAGCCCGGCGAGGGCCGAGGAACTGCATCACGCGATGCAGGAGGGCGTCGAGTTCCACTGGCTGACTGCACCGGTGGAAGTGCTCGACGACGGTACCGGCGCGGTGCGAGGAATGCGTTGCGTGCGGATGGAACTGGGCGAACCGGATGCGTCCGGACGGCGGCGCCCGGTGCCGGTTCCGGGAAGCGAGCACGAGTTCGAGTGCGACATGGTCGTCTACGCGATCGGCACCAACGCGAATCCGATCATCGGGCAGACGTCCCGGCTGCAACTGAACAAGTGGGGCTACATCTCGGCCAACGACGAGCTGGAGACGTCGATTTCCGGCGTGTTCGCCGGCGGCGACATCGTTACCGGCGCGGCGACGGTGATCGAGGCAATGGGCGCCGGGCGCCGGGCGGCGGTCGCGATGAAGGCTTTCCTGGGCCTGCGCGAACGCGGAGCGGCGCCGGTGATCGCGCCGCAGGCGCCCGCGCTGTTCGGCATCGACCGGCGCGAGCGCAATTTCGTGCGCGTGCGCGCCGGCTAGCGATCGAGCGGACCGGTCGCGTCGCGACCGGCGATTCAATGCGACAACAGGGGACGGCGGTAAGAACATGAACGAGGCGATTAGAACGGAGATGCAGCGCGACGCGAGCGCGGCGACGATGAAGACGACCAAGTCGGTCCAGGTGCTCTCTCAGCACGTGGTGGAAGTCATCAGCGACTCGGGCGAAGGCGCGCAGCGATGCGGCCAGGCGCTCGGCGGGCTTGCGGCGAAGATGGGCAATGGCGTCTGGACCATGGAGATCATTCCAGCCGAGATCCGGCCGCCGGCGCGCAGCGTGGCCGGCGCGAGCGGCAACCGGATCCGGATCGGCTCCGGGCGCGTGACCAACGGAGGCGACGAGGCAGACCTGGTCGTGGCGTTCAACGAGCAGGTGCTGCTGGGACGCGTGCGTTCGCGCGAGCTCAGGCCCGGGTGCACGATCCTGCTCGAGAGCATGTGGCGCGAGAGCCCGGATCCCGCGATCGTCAACGCGTACGTCGAGACCTTTGCCGAGCTGGTGTCGGCCGGCTTCAAGGTCATCGAGACCCCGATGGAGCGCGAGAGCCGCAAGATCATGTCCGATCCGCGCAAGGGCAAGAACATGTTCGCGCTCGGGGTGCTCGCCAGCATCTACAGCCTGGACCTCGACCTGGCCCGCGACCAGATCGCGCTGACCTTCGGCAAGAAGGCGAAGAGCGTGATCGACGTGAACGTCAGGCTGTTCGACGCCGGGTTCGCCTGGGCGGAGAGCAATCTCGACTTCAAGTACAGCATCCCGGCAGAGAGGCCGACCGAGCCCCAGATCGTGGTCAACGGCAACACGGCGCTGGCCCTCGGCGTACTCGCATCGGGGATGGAGATCTGCGCGATGTACCCGATCACGCCGGCCACATCGGCGTCGCACTACCTCAGCGAGGTGTTCGAGAACGTCGGCGGAATCGTGCACCAGGCCGAGGACGAGATCGCGGCGTGTGCGTTCGCGATCGGCGCATCGTACGCCGGCAAGTGCACGGTGACGATCACCTCGGGCCCCGGCTACTCACTCAAGCAGGAGGCGATCGGCCTCGCGGTGATGGGCGAGATTCCGCTCGTCGTGGTCAACGTGCAGCGCGGCGGCCCGAGCACCGGTCAGCCGACCAAGGGCGAGCAGAGCGACCTGTTCGCGGCGATGTTCGGAAGCCACGGCGACGCGCCGAAGGTGGTGATGGCCGTCTCCACGCTGGAAGACTGCTTCTACTCGATGATCACCGCGCGCAAGATCGCCGAGACCTTCAACATGGTCGTGGTGGTGCTCTCCGACGCTCACCTCGCCGCCTCGCAGCAGCCCTTCCGGCGGCCGCAGTTCAACGAGTCCTGGATGGCGCCGCCCATCGATCAGAGCGCGGTTCCCCCGGGCATGAAGCCCTACGACTGGGACGAGGAGACCGGGCTGGCGCGCCGCTTCATTCCCGGCCAGCCGGGCGGGATGCACACGCTGACCGGGCTCGCGCATGACCGCGACAGCAAGGTCGCGTACGACACTGACACCAACGAGCAGACGCTGCGCCTGCGCAGCCTGAAACTGGCGGCGCTGCAGAAGACGCTCAAGGCGCCGCCGGTGTTCGGAGACCCTGAGGGCGATCTGCTGGTCGTCGGCTGGGGCAGCACCCGGGGCGCGATCGAGGAGGCGGTCGAGGGCCTGCGCAAGGAAGGACACAAGGTCTCTTCGCTGCACCTGACCTTCCTGCAGCCGATGGCCTCGGGGCTCAAGGAGGTGATGAGCCGGTTCGCCAAGGTGATGACCGTCGAGAACAACTGGTCCGACAAGCTGGAGGACACGATCATCGACGAGAACAACCGGCGTTACGCGCCGCTGGCGATGCTGCTGCGCGCGCGCTACCTCGTCGACGTCGATTGCTGGAGCGAGGCACAGGGCAGGGCGCTCAAGCCCGGCTTCGTGCGCAAGGCGCTCCTGAAGAAACTGCAGAACTGAGAGGCTGACCCATGAGCATTGCTCCCACCGAATGCCTGATCCGGCTCTACGAGGACAGGCACCAGATCGAGGACTACCAGGGCGGCGTGCCGCGCTGGTGCAGCGGCTGCGGCGACAACGCGATCCTTGCTGCCGTCCAGAGGATCTGCCGCGACGAAAACCTGCGCCCGGAGAAGACCATGTTCGTTTCGGGAATCGGCTGCTCCAGCCGTTTCCCGCACTACATGAAGACCTACGGATTCCACGGGATTCACGGGCGCGCGCTGCCGGTCGCCGAGGGCATCAAGATGGCCCGGCCCGACCTGAACGTGTTCGTCAACACGGGCGACGGCGACTGCTGCAGCATCGGCGCGGCGCACTGGATCCACGCGATCCGCTACAACATGAACATGACCGTGATGCTTCACGACAACCAGATCTACGGTCTGACCAAGAAGCAGGCGTCGCCGACCTCGCCGATCGGGCTGAAGAGCAATACGACGCCGCACGGTTCCTACCTCGAGGGGCTGCACCCGCTCAGCGTCACGCTGGGCGTCCAGAACGTTTCCTTCGTCGCGCAGGCGGTCGACTGGATTCCGGAAGTGCTCTACGACATTCTGCTGGCGGCCTATCAGCACAAGGGCTTCTCCTTCGTTCGCATCGTCCAGCGGTGCCCGGAGTGGCTGCCCAAGATGCTGGAGCCTTTCCTGAACGACCCGAACCGGGTGCAGCTACTGCACCATGAAAAGGGCCTGAAGCTGAGTTCGGCGGTGTCCAAGGTGTACCGCAACCAGCTCGACCACGACCCGTCGAACATCCACCGCGCGCGCGAGGTCATTTCGGACACCGACGTGATCCCCGTCGGCATCCTGTTCCAGGACAGGACGGTCCCGTGCTACGAGGACACTCGCCACGCAGGGCATCCGCGTACGACCGAGTACGTTCGCGCGGGGCTCGAAGCCGAATTCGACAAGTTTTCCGTGTGAGCGCCGGAGACGACGCTCAACGCAACCAGACAAGCAGGCGCAGATCGACATGGCAGCGGAACTTCAATCCCACATCGCATTCCACCTGACCGGCAGGCGCTCCGAGGGCGGACTCGATCCGATCGCGGGCCAGGACATGCGGCCCGCGCTGATGGCCCATTACCGCGATCTCGCTTCGTTGCGGCACGATTTCCCGGTCGTGCTGGTGGACAACGCGGCACCGCAGGCGTGTGTGCAGTCTCTCAGCGCAGTCATCGACGCGGTCGCCGCCAAGCTGGAGGACGAACCGGAGCACGAGCGGACCACGTTGCACCTGCGCCGGCTCGAGTCCGAAATTCGGGCGGCGGTCCTGCGCGGAGAGTCCGGAACGCTCGGGGCGCTGTGGGACGCGGCGGGGACGCGACTGACCGCGGCCGACGACGAGCAGGCGCTGGCCGACAGCGTGCAGCGAGGCCACGCTGCGCTCGCGGTCGACGGCGAACTGGTCGACTGCGGCGGGGAACTGGCGCAACGCTTCGTGACACATGTGTGGCGCTCGGTAGAGGCCGCCCGGGCCCGGCGGTTTCGCGCCGAGGTCGGCGGGCTGATTGCGCGCCTGTCCGATATCCTGCGCGCCGATTTCGCAATGTCGCCGGCAGGGCGCAGCGCGGAGAACCTGCGCACGGGGATGGCCAACGCGTTCTCGACCGAGCTGGACTTCGACGCCCTGTCGGGGCTGCTGTCGCGGGTCTCCGCAAAGGTCCCGGCGCCCGAGGCGCGGCTGCGCCGTGTGCGCGAAGTGCTGGAGGTGCTGGAGGCTCAGCGTTTCGTGAGCTTCGAGGGGCTTGCCACCCCCGGGAAGCAGCCATCGGTGCACGGCTTCTTGTTCGACAGCGCCGCCGAGGCGCTCGAAGCCTACCGAGCGCGGCTGCCCGAGATCGTCACGCTGGTGCGCGCGATGTCGATCGCGCGGCTGGAGCTGCGTTCCGACTACGTCGCGGAGCGGCATGATTCGTTCTTCCGGGACTTCGGCGCCCAGATGCTCGGGGAAGAGGAACTCGCGCTGTTCCCGGGTTACCTGGTGCGGGTGAGCGCCGCCGACCTGTATGCCGGCGCGAGCGCCGAGCTGATGGAACTGCTGGGCGCAGGGCTTCCGGTGAAATTCCTGGTGCAGATCGACGACATTCTCGAGCCGTCACCGATCGCCGACGGACGCGTGGCTTTCCGGGCCGGCACGACACAGCTGGCCAAGATGGCGCTCGGCTTGAACGACGTCTACGTGATGCAGGCCGCCGGATCGCACCTGCTCGCGGTGCGAGAACAGCTGGTGGCCGGGCTGTCGGGCTTCGGGCCGGGGCTGCTCAGCGTGTTTTCGGGCGCGTCGTCGAACTACGACGGCCTTTCGCCCTATCTGGTCGGTGCCGCTGCGATCGAGTCGCGTGCGTTTCCGGTGTTCTGGTACGACCCGTCGGCTGGCGCCGACTGGGCCGGCCGGTTCTCGCTGGCCGGCAATCCGCAGACCGAGGCCGACTGGGCGACGCACGCGCTGCGCTACGAGGACGCCGGCCACCAGCGCGCAACGGCACGGCTCGCCTTCACGCTGATCGACTTCGCCGCCTGCGACAGTCGCTACTCGGCGCATTTCGCCCGGGTGCCGGGCGGACAGTGGGAGTCGGACCTGGTCGAGGCGGACGAGGCCCTCGACACCGGGGACGCGGCCGGGGTGCCGAGTACGGTGCCGTACATTCGCATGGTCGACGCGAACAATCTGATGCACCGCGTCGTCGTCGATCAGAAGATGATGCTGGCCGCGCGGCGCTGCCTGGATCAGTGGCGCAGCCTGCAGGAACTCGGCGGGATCCACAATTCTTACGCGCAGGCACTTCTGGAGCGCGAGCGTGCCGCATGGGAGGGGGCGCTCGAAGCGGTGACGGCCGCGAAATCGACCGGTGCGCAAGCGGGGGTGGCCGCCGATGCGGAACCGGCCCAGGCGACGGGGGCACAGCCCGCCCCGGCCTCGACGCCGAGCGCACCAGCCGAAGCCGAACAGGAGCGCGCACCGGGCGAGGCGTACATCGAGACCCCGCGCTGCTCGAGCTGCGACGAGTGCACCACGATCAACAAGAAGATGTTCGCGTACGACGCCAACAAGCAGGCGTATATCGCGGATGTGAAGGCGGGCACGTTCCGCCAGCTGGTCGAGGCGGCCGAGGGCTGCCAGCTGTCGATCATCCACCCCGGCGCGCCGGTCAATCCGGACGAACCGGGCATCGAGGAACTGATCGAGCGCGCGGCGCCGTTTCAGTGATGCGGGGTTCAAGCCACTGAGAGGGCGAGCTTCACGATGCGACCCGCGCGGGTCTCTACGGCGGTGCTGAAAGCCGATCCGCTCGGCTAGGCGCCGTCGGCGCCGGGCGGCGCTGCTTCGGCCGGCGTGGCCTCCGGAGGCGCGAAGCGCGGTTGCAGCGCGACCAGCTGATCGTCGGTGGTGGCGACGATCCACAGGCGCGCACCCTCGACGATGTGACGATTGTGATCCGCGAACGGTCCCATCGCCGGAGCGCTCTTCCAGGTCACGGGCCCGACGCGGCTGGTCTTGTTCGATGGCGCGCCGACGAGCAGGCTGTACGGCCCCAGTGGCATCGTCACGAAAGGCATCGGCGGGCGCGCCCTTGTGCGCCAGTCGACGAAGGGCGAATCGCTGATGAGCAGCGGCGCAGGCAGGCCGTGGAACACGATGAAGTCGTACAGCGCCAGCTGTTCGCGCAGGCCGACGTAGGTGCGCCGAATGTCCTTCACGACTTCTGCGCGGATCTCGTCTTCGAACAGGGGCTCGAGGGCGTAGCGCGCCTGCGCCTGCTGAACGTCGGCCTGATACGCGCACAACAGACCGATCTCCACGCACTCCTGCGCCGCGCGCTGCACTTCGGCGGCGGAGCCGGCGTCCTCCGGTCTGCCCATCTGTGCGGCGCGCAGAAAACGCGCCAGCCCCGCTTCGTGCACTGTCGGGCCTGCGTGCTGCGTCGCGTCGTCCGGGTTCCGGGCCAGTGACACGTAGACGTGCTGTTCGGCGGCGAATCGCGCTTTCTTGCCTTCGTCGAATCCGATCTCGCCGCTGGCGCAGTCCAGATAGCGGGTGCCGACCCGACCGTGTTCCCAGAGCCAGTTCCTCAGGAAGGGGCGCAGCGGATGCAGCGTTTCATGCTCGGACAATGGGGCCTCCAATGGCCCAGTATGCCATTGCGCCAACCGCGGGCCACATGCGGCAGCCGCGTCGCGTGGCCCGTCGATTCGACCCTGCGGGCAGCATATCTGGGGGCCTGATAGACTAGGGGACCCCTTGATACGCTAGGGGGTCCCCCCAAAGAGGCCGTGGCTTTGATCGACATCCTGCAGTGCCTCAAGAAACACGGTGAGCGACTCGACTCCCAGATAGCCGAAGAGACCGGCGTGCCGCTCGAAACGGTGCGCCAGCGTGCGGCCGGACTTGCTGCGACAGGAGCGGTCATCACATGCAACGTGACGCGCTTTGAAAAAGGCGTGCGCGTCGACGGGTGGCTATACCGGGTATCGGGTTACATTCCGCCCGCAGCCCCCGGCCGCAAAGCGAAACCGACGACCTAGTCCGCGGACCGCAGTTGCGTCGACCCGTGTCGCGGCGTGAGCAGCGAGCGGGTTCGCGACCTGCGCCAGCCGTGCGCGTGGATCACTCGACAGCCAGCAGTCGGAGGCGGCGAGCCGTCTCCTCGGCCTGCGCGTCGTCGATTTCGCGCATGACATTGCCCACGTCGATCGGCCCGGTTTCGTGCTCGTAAATGCCGGTGAGTCGCGTTTCCGGTTGAAGCAGGCCGCGTCGGTACAGATCCCAGATTTCGTGGCCGTGGTCGGATTGCAGCAGTTCGGGGGCGAAGCGCCCGAAGAAGCCGCGCAGGTTGGCCACGTCTCGCAGCAGCATCCGGCTGGCGTGGTTGTTGCCGGCGGCGTCCACCGCCTGGGGCAGGTCGATGATCACCGGGCCGTCCGCTCCCAGCAGGATGTTGAACTCAGACAGGTCTCCGTGCACGACGCCCGCGCAAAGCATGCGCACCACCTCGGTCAGCAGCGTGGCGTGGTGCGCGCGCGCCTGTTCGGGCGTGAATGTCACGTCGTTGAGTCGGGGCGCCGCTTCGCCGTGCTCGTCGGTCACGAGTTCCATCAGCAGGACGCCGTCGCAGAAGTTGTACGGCGTCGGCACGCGCACGCCTGCGGCGGCCAGGCGGTAGAGGGCGTCGACCTCGGCGCTCTGCCAGGCCTCTTCGGTCGCCTGCTTGCCGAATCGGGTCCCCTTGGCCATCGCGCGGGCCTGACGCGTGTTCTTGACCCGGCGGTTCTCCGTGTAGTCCACGGCCTGGCGGAAGCTGCGCTGCGTCGCTTCCTTGTAGACCTTGGCGCAGCGCGTTTCTCCTTCGCTGCGGACCACGTAGACCGTCGCCTCCTTGCCGCTCATCAGCTGGCGCACCACGGTGTCGATCAGGCCTTCGTCGATCAGTGCCTGCAGTCGCTTGGTTGGTTTCATGGGCGCATTCTGCGCCCATTGGCCGATTAGGACCTGCCGGCATCTCGGTCGGAGACCGGCGGCCGGACCAGGCGGGCGGCCAGCAGCACCAGCGCAAGACCGGTCACCGCGAGCCAGACCCAGGGCGGCAACTCCAGCAACGTCTGGCCGACAGTGCACATCAGGATGGTGAGCGGGAGGATCCCCAGGCCGGTGGTCCACAGGAAGGTCCACCACGACACTCGGGTCAGAGCAGCGGCGTAGTTGATCAAATTGAACGCGATGAGCGGAATCAGGCGGGCGACCAGGAGAGTCCGGGCGCTGCCTTGCCGCGACCATTGCGCGATTCGCGCGCGATCCCGGGGTCGAAGCACGGTGTCGACGAAGGGACGCCCGAGTGCGCGTCCAAGTCCGAAGGCCGCGCTCGCGCCGAGCATCGCGCCGACCCAGGTCACCGCGGTGCCCATGAGCGGCCCGTAAACCATCCCGTTGGCCAGGGCGACGATCTCGGACGGGAACGGGACGAACGAGTGCAGGATCATCAGGCCGACCGACCCGGCCATCCCCCAGGCGCCCCAGGAATGGATCACCTGCGCGACGCCGGCGACGCCGTGTTCGAGACCCAGCAGGTTCTGCGGCACCAGCCACCACGCGAGCGCTCCTGCGACGAGCAGGAGCGCCAGCACGGTGGCGAGACCGGCGGCAACCGCGTGTCGGCTTACCTTATGCATGGTTCGTCATGCTCGTCCTGCGATCGACTGTGATGCGTATCGGCAGACCGTAGCACGACGCCCGCCGGATCTGCACGCCGCGAAAGCATGCGGCTCGGCCGCCTCAGCCGGCCAGCAGCTTCGCCAATGTCCGATACGCGGCCATCAGCAAGCGCTCGACCGCCTCGTCGACCGCCACGCGCTGCGAGCCGAAGCGCGCGACCACCAGGCCCGCGCGCGGCGCCACGTAGATCTGCTGGCCGTGTACGCCCAGGGCGCGCACGCTGTCGAATTCGTCGTGCGACACCCACCACTGATTGCGGTACGACCAGCCGTCGAACATCTCCCAGCCTGCGCGCGCGAACTTTTGCCGGTCGCCGCCGCGCGCGATGTCGTCGATCACCGCCTCGGCGATCACCTGCTCGCCGTCGACGCTGCCGCGGTTGCGGATCGCCTCGCCGAGTCTGGCGAGGTCGCGCAGCGTCACGCACAGTCCACCGCCCGCGTCCGCGATGCCGACCGGGTCGACGGCGAAATAGCCGTCTTCCTCGGCGCCCAGGTGCTGCCAGATCCGTTCCGAGAGCAGCGCGGGGAGGGGGCGGTCGGTGAGTCGCTGGAGGACCCAGGCCAGCACCTCGGCGTTCGGTGTGGCGTACTGAAACGCCTGGTCGTGGGCGCCGCTCGCGCGAACCGTGCGCAGGTACTCGTAGGCCGATGCCGGCCCGGTGTATCCGGGGGCGCGGGGCAGCGCGCCCTTGGCAGTCCGGGAGGGCACGACGTCGGAATGCGGATTCTCGTAGTCCTCGTCGAACTGCAGGCTCAGGGTCATGTCCATCACCTGGCGCACGGTCGCATCCGCCCAGCCGGAGTCGCCTAATTCCGGCAGATGGGAGACCACCGTCGATGCCGGATCGAGCAGTCCCTCGTGCGCCAGCATGGCGGCCAGCAGGCCGACGACCGACTTCGTCACGGAGAAGCACCGGTGGGCGAGTTGCGGCTGAAGTTCGCCGAAGTAACGCTCGAACAGTACTCGGCCGTCGTGCAGGATCAGCAGGCCGTCGGTGTCGGTGCGACGCATTGCCTGCTCGAGACTCGAACGCCCTCCGGTCGGATCGTCGAACTCCAGGTCCGCAAGCGGGTTCGACGCCCGCGGCAGCGGCCGCACGGCGCGGGATCCGCGCCGCACGCAAGCGGTCGGGACGAGTTCGCGCCAGTGGCTGTACATCCAGCGATGCGCCGGGTAGGCGAGCGTCGCCAAGTCCTCGAAGCGGATCGTGCGCAGCCGCGGCGGCGGAAAGCCCCGCATCCAGGGAGGGTTCGGTTCGTTCGACATGGCTTTGGCGACCGCGCCTGTTGGCGTCGCGGATCATCGGGAAGCTTAGCGCAGCCCTTTCGACGGTATCGCTATACTGCGGCCCACAGTTCCCTTTGCAAAGGCCCGACATGTCCGTTCACCCGCTGCCGTCTTCCAGAGCCATCGATCCCGTCGCGCAGGCGAAAGTACACCTCGCCGCCGCGCACCGCCTGGCGGTGCTGCACGAACTCGAGGAGGGCATAGACAACCATTTCACCGTCACCGTCCCCGGCCACGACGACCGGTACCTGATCCTGCCGTTCGGCCTGCACTGGTCGGAGGCTCGAGCCAGCGACATGATCGTCTTCGACGAGTCCGGCGCGACGCTCGAGGGCGAGGGGGTCGTCGAATTGTCGGCGCAGTGCATCCACGCGCCGATCCATCGGATCTCGGGCGCGCGCGTCGTG
>JAHEDO010000053.1 GCA_024641185.1 Burkholderiaceae bacterium
TCGATGCGCCGCCGGCCGCGTCGAGCGCCGCGCCGACGAGCCAGCCCGCGCACGCCGACAGCCCGAAGCCCACGGTCGAATGCAGCGCCATCGTCGCGCCGCGCAGCGCCGGATCGGCCGCCGCCGCCATGCCGGCGGTCAGCGAACCGGAGTCTGCGGGAACCGTGATGCCGTAGACAAGCACCAGGCCCAGGAGGATCGCCGCAGACCCGCCCGCCATTGCGCCGATCGTCAGGGCGACCACCGCCGACACGATCTGGATGACGCTGACCGCCCGATGGCGACCGAAGCGGATCGACAACTCGTTGCCGAAGATGCTCGCCGGCATCGCGAGCACCGTCACCACGACGCTGACCGTGATCGGGTCGAGCAGTGCGGCGTCGTGATTGCGCGCGACGACGAAGGTCCAGAACGCGACGATCCAGGTTCGCATGCCGTAGAGTTCGAAGCAGTGCGCGCCGTAGCTCAGGATGTAACCGAGGGCGGTGCGATTGCGAAGCACCGGCCGGAAATCCAGCAGCTTTCCGGTTCGCGGCGCAGGCACCACGGGAGCCATGCGCAACGCGGTCAGGACCATCGGCAAAGGCCCGAGCCCGGTGATCGCGAACGCCCATCGCCAGCCCAGGCTATCCGCGACCAGCTGCGACACGAGGAACGACAGTCCGACGCCGACCGAAAAGCTCGACGTATAGAAGGTGACGCTGCGCGAGGCTTCGCCCGGCGCCAGGCGGTCGGTCAGGGCTTTCAGGCCAGGCATGTAGGCTCCTGCGAAGCCGACGCCAGCGAGCCCCCAGAGCAGCACCGCCGAGGCGAAGCCGTCCGCGAAAATTCCGAAGCCGATCGTCGCGACCGCACTGAACAGCGATCCCCATATCAGGATCCGGCGTGCGTCCACCCGGTCGGTCAGCGAACTGAGCACGGGGACCGCGAGCATGTAGCCGGCCGCATAGGCGCTGGCCATCAGCCCGGCGCCGGCGTTGCTCAGCCCCCAGAGCGGGATCAGGTGCACGACCATCACCGCCGGAACGACGACGTGCGGCAGGAGGTTCCCCACCTGGCCCACGCACATCCACAAGACCAGGCCTCGTGGCTGCGATTGCGGGGTCAGCGGCATTCGGCGACGCTGCCCGGAGTCATCGGACGTGCGGGGCGGAGCACGGGACGGGGGCCGCGCGTTACAGCAGGGGCGACAGCGCCGGCCAGACGTTGTCGAGCAGCATCGGCTGCGCCTGCGCGGTCGGGTGGAGCCGGTCGCTCTGGAACAGGTCGATGCGTTCGGACACGCCGTCCAGGAAGAACGGGACCAGGGCCGCCTTCTCCGTGCGCGCCACCCGCTGATAGATGGCGGCGAACTGGTCCGAGTACTGCCGGCCGTAGTTGGGCGGCACCATCATGCCCAGCAGCAGCACCCGTGCACCGGCGCGACGCGCCAGCTGCGCGATCTCGCGCAGGTTGCGCTCGGTGCGCCCGAGCTCCAGCCCGCGCAGCGCATCGTTGGCGCCGAGCTCGACGATCACGATGCGTGGGCGGTGCCGCGCCAGCAGGTCCGCGATGCGGCTGCGACCGCCCGCGGTGGTCTCTCCGCTGATGCTCGCGTTCACCACCGCGTACCGGTCACCCTGCGAGGCGAGGCGTCGCTCCAGCAGCGTGACCCAGCCGCTGCCTCGCGCCAGGCCGTATTCCGCGGAGAGGCTGTCGCCGAGCACGAGCACGCTCGGTGTGTCCGCCGCGACGGCCGGCGCGGGCCGCGTAAGGCCCAGCCCCGCCGCGACACCCATCGCGATTAGACTGGCGCCTGCAACGAACGATCGGCGCGCCGCTACGGGCTGCTCGCCCATCTCCTGTGGATCTCTCGAATCACTCATGACTGCGATTATCGTCGAGCATCTGACCAAACGTGTCCGTGACGCCAACGGCTGGCTCACCATCCTCGATGACATCAGCTTCGAGGTGCCGAATTCGACGACGGTCGCGGTGCTCGGCGCGTCCGGTTCGGGCAAGTCGACGCTGCTCGGGCTGATGGCGGGGCTCGATCTGCCCAGTGAAGGCAGCGTGACCGCGTTCGGCCAAAGCCTGTTCGCGATGGACGAGGACGCGCGTGCCGCCTGGCGCGCACGTCACGTCGGGTTCGTCTTCCAGACCTTTCAGCTGCTGCCCCAGATGACCGCGCTCGAGAACGTGATGCTGCCGCTCGAGCTCGCCGGCGACTCGCAGGCGCAGAGCAAGGCGCGCACGCTGCTCGAGCGGGTCGGCCTCGGCGAGAGGCTGGCGCACTATCCGAAGACGCTGTCGGGCGGCGAGCAGCAGCGCGTGGCGCTCGCACGCGCCTTCGCACCGAACCCGCCGCTGCTCTTCGCGGACGAGCCCACGGGTAGTCTCGATTCGGGCACCGGTGAGCGGATCATCGACCTGCTGTTCACGCTGAACCGCGAGGCGGGCGCGATTCTGGTACTGGTCACGCACGACGTGGCACTGGCCGGGCGATGCGACCGGAGCCTCACGCTGAAAGCAGGCCGTCTCGAAGCGTATCGCTGAGTCTGGCGGGTCGCGGCGATTGCGCGCGCGTCGCGGGCGGAAGCTCACGCCCCGCGTGCCGCCAGGAATACGCATCCGCCGGTCATGGTGCGTTGACGGCCTGGACGAGGAGATCGGGCAGCTGGGCGGCGGACAGGCCGATGCCGTTCGGATGCTCCCGCTGCCATTGCTGCGCCGCATGCCCGTGGAGCCAGGCGCCCAGCCGTGCGGCTTCGCCTGGCGCCCGGCCTTGTGCGAGCAGGGCGGCGATGCATCCGGCCAGCACGTCGCCCGAACCGGCGGTCGCCAGCGCTGGTGAGCCGCTGCCGACGATCGACCAGGTCGACGCCGGATCGCAGACCACCGTGCCGGCCCCTTTGAGAACGGCGGTAGCGCGGTAGCGCTGCGCCAGCGCGACGGCGCTCGCGACGCGGTCAGCCTGCACGTCGGCCGCTGCGCAATCGAGCAGACGCGCGGCCTCCAGCGGGTGGGGCGTGAGGACCGCGCCGGCGGAGCGTGCGCGCAGTGCGCGCGCGAGTGCCGGCTCGGTGGCGATGAGGTTCAGCGCGTCGGCATCGATGACCAGAACGAGCGAGCTGCGCAACGCGTTTGCGAGCGCACGGCGGGCGACTTCGCCGACGCCGAGCCCGCAGCCGATACACACCGCGTCCGCGTCGTCGAGCGCGTGCTCGAGTGTGCGCGTCATCAGTTGGGGCTGGCCCGGATCGAAGACCGGGGCATCGGGCGACGCGATGAAGACCTTGCCGGCACCGGCGGCCTGCGCGCCGCGCGCCGCCAGAAGGGCGGCGCCGGTGGTTCCGGACGCCCCTCCGATCACCGTCACCGCGCCGAAGCTGCCCTTGTGGGTGTCGAGTGCGCGGGGTGCGAGCAGCGCCACGGCTGCCCGCCGGTCGAACAGCTCGCCGTCCGGGGCGGGATCGGGCTCGCTCGCTGGCCCGGGCTGCGCGGGCCCGCCGCTCTCGCTCCCTGCAACGACGTTGCTGCGTGGCCGCGCTTCGGTCGGTTCGAGCGACGCGAGTTCGACGCGACCCACGTAATCGAGCGCCGGGCCGGTGTGCAAGCCCGGCTTGTCGCCGATCATCGTCACCGTGACATCGGCACGCACTGCGATGCCGTCGCGCCCGCCGACGACGCATCCCCGATCGGCATCGATTCCGCTGGGTACGTCGACGGCGATCACCGGCGAGCCGCTCGCGGCAAGCGCGATCACGACGGCGGCGCTTTCGGCGCGCAGCGGTCGCGCGAGTCCGATGCCGAACAGTCCGTCGATGACCAGCGGACACTGCGCGAGCAGCGTCGCGAGGCTGGTCAGCGGCTCGAGACGTCCGCCGCGAGCGATCCACTGCTGCCAGACTGCGCGGGCGTCCGACGCGCCGGGCTCATCGGTCGACAGCGCGCAGGCGCGCACCGGGAATCCCTGGCCGGCCAGAATGGACAGCGCGAGCAGGGCGTCACCGCCATTGTTGCCCGGACCGATCAGGCCCAGGATCGGCGCGCCACGCGGCAGCGTTCGCGACATCTGGTTGGCCGACCGTGCGACCGCCGTGGCGGCTCTGTGCATGAGGGTGCCGGCCGGCAGCCGGACGAGCCGGGCGCCTTCGATACGGCGCAGTGTTTCGGTGCGGTACAGGTTGCTCACGCTTGCGGCTGGCCGGGAACGCAGAGACCGGGAGAGGGGGAACAACGCAACGATATCAGCGATATCGCTCCAGCGTGAGTCCGTCGAGGTCGATCTCGGGCGTCGTGCCCGAGATCACGTCCGCAAGCACCCTTGCCGAGCCGCAGGCCATCGCCCAGCCGGTCGACCCGTGCCCGATGTTCAGGAACAGTCCCTTCAGCGGGCTGGGACCGAGCAGCGGCGCTCCGTCGGGCAGCATCGGCCGCGCCCCGACCCAGAACTTGGCACCGGAGAAGCGAGCGGCCCCGGGAAACCAGTCGGTCGCGACCTTGATCAGGGTCCTCAGGGCGGCGTCGCGCAGCACCAGCTCCCGGTCCCCGATCTCGGCAGTGCCGGCGACCCGGATCCGGTTCGCGAACGGCGTGATCGCGGTCTTGTAGGCCTCGTCCATCAGCGCGCGCTGCGGGCCGATTGCGCCGTCGCTTAGCGCAACGGTGGCCGAGTAGCCCTTGATCGGATACATCGGGATCCGGATGCCCAGCGGCGCGAGCAGCGCGGGGCTGCCGGTCGCGGCTGCGATCAGCACGGCGTCCGCAGGGATCGTCCTTGCACCAGCGAGCACGCCGGTGACCCGGTCGCCTTCCCGCAGGATTCGCTGGACGTCGACGTTGAAGCGAAATCGCACGCCGTCGTCTTCGGCCGCACGGCGCACCGCCTGCGCGAAGATCGTGCAGTTCCCCGATTCGTCCTCCGGGAGAAGCAATCCGCCCGCCAGTGGCGTCGTTGCGGAGAGTCCCGGCTCCATCTCATGGACTTCGGCCGGCTCGAGCATGCGGTAGGCGACGCCGCTCTCGTCGAGCATCGCGCGCGCGGGCGCGAGCAGTTCGATGTCGCGAGCGCTCCTGAGCAACTGCAGATAACCCTGCGCCTGCTCGTACTGGATCCCGAGCTGGTTGCGCAGGTCGTGCAGCTGCGCCCGGCTGTAGAAAGCGACCCGTTGCATCCGGGACTTGTTCACCCGGTAGCGTTGCAGCCGGCACTCGCGCAGCCAGCGTGCGAGCCAGCGCCACATCGCGGGATTCGCGTTCGGCCGGAACAGCACGGGCGATTCGCTGCTGAACATGTACGAGAGAACCTTGCGCGGCATGCCAGGCGACGCCCAGGGGGTCACGTACCCGGGCGCGATGATCCCGGCGTTGCCGAAGCTGGCCTCCTGCGCGACACCCGGGCGGCGTTCGATCACCGTGACCTCGAAGCCCCGTTGACGCAGGTAGTAGGCACTGCACACGCCGATGATGCCGGCGCCGACGACGATGACGTGCAAGATTGGAATTCCGGAGGGGCGATTGGACGAGTGCGACCGGTTCCTCGACGGCCCTGCAGCCGCCGAGGACTGTGCGCTAATTCTTCATTTTTGCGGGTAGCCAGCTCACCAGTTCGGGAAAAACGTAGATCAGCAGCACCGCGACGACCATCAGCAGGAAGGTCGGGAACGTGGCCTTCGCGATCCACGGAAGCTGTCGATTGGTCATCCCTTGCATCACGAACAGGTTGAAGCCGACCGGCGGCGTGATCTGGGCCATCTCGACCACCAGCACGATGAAGATGCCGAACCAGATCAGGTCGATGCCAGCCGCCTCGACCGTGGGCAGCAGCACGCCCATGGTCAGCACCACCATCGATATCCCGTCGAGGAAACAGCCGAGGACGATGAAGAAGCCGGCCAGCGCCACGATCAGCTGGAATCGGCTGAGCCCCAGCGTCGAGATCCATTCCGCGAGATGGCGCGGCAGCCCGATGTAGCCCATCGACAGCGTCAGGAAGGCGGCGCCCGACAGGATCAGCGCGATCATGCAGTACAGCCGCGTGGCGCCCATGAGCGATTCGCTGAACGTCTGCCAGGTCAGCGAACCCTGGAAGCCCGACAGCACGAGCGCGCCGACCACGCCCAGTGACGCCGCTTCGGTCGCGGTCGCGATGCCGGTATAGATCGACCCGAGGACCGCGAGGATCAGCACCACCACCGGGATCAGGCTGCGCGACTCCCGGATCTTTTCCGCGAAAGTCATCGCGGCATCGGCCGGCGGGATCTTGCCGGGGTTCAGCAGGGCCCAGACCATCACATAGCCCATGAAGAGCAGCGCGAGCATCATGCCGGGGATCACTCCCCCGATGAACAGCTGTGCGATCGACACCTCGGCGGTCACCCCGTAGACGATCATGATGATCGACGGCGGAATCAGCAGGCCCAGGGTGCCTGCGCCGGCGAGCGTGCCGACCGTCTTCTCCTCCGGATAGCCGCGCTTGGCCAGTTCCGGCAGCGTCATCTTGCCGATCGTCGCGCAGGTGGCGGCGGACGAGCCGGAGACGGCGGCGAAGATCGCGCAGCCGATGATGTTCGTGTGCAGCAGCCGGCCGGGCAGACGGTTCATCCAGGGTGCGAGACCCCGGAACATGTCCTGCGAGAGCCGGGTCCGGAAGAGGATTTCGCCCATCCAGATGAACAGCGGGAGCGCGGTCAGCGTCCAGCTCGATGCGGTGCCCCAGACGGTGACCGCCATCGCGTCGCCGGCGGGCCGCGACGAGAAGAGTTCCATTCCGATCCAGGCGACGCCCGACAGGGTCAGGCCGATCCACACCCCGCTGCCCAGCAGCGCGAACAGGGCAAAGATCAGCAATCCGGTGATCGCAAAATCGCTCATCGGTTCATTCGTTGTGAAGGGCTTCGCGCCCGACGTCCACGGACGGCGGCCTCCGTTCGCCGCGGATCTCGAGCACCAGCTCATCGACGAAGGCGATCAGCAGCACGATCGTGCCGACCGCGAAGGCAATCTGCGGAATCCACAGCGGCGTCGCGTCGTTGCCGGTGGAAACGTCGTTGAACGTGTAGGACTGCCAGGCCAGGCGCGTGGAAAAGAACGCGAATGCCGCCGACAGGATGGTCGCCACTCCGAGCCCCCAGAGTTCGAACCATCGGTGCGACGCGCCCTTCAGGAACGACAGCAGCAGGGTCACCCGGATGTGCTCGCCATGCTTGAGCGTGTGCGCCAGCGCCAGAAAACCCGCGGCCGCCATCATGTAGCCGGCGTAGGCGTCGGTGCCCGGCACATGGATGCCGATCTGGCGCGTGACGATGGCGGTGACCACCATCGCCAGCACGCCGATCATCCCGAGCGCCGCCAGCCAGGCGGCGGCCGTGTACAGGCCGTCCAGCAGGCGGCGCATCGGCAGCGCCTACATCTTCCGGAACGCGTCGACGAGGGCCTTGCCGTCGGCGCCCGCCTTCTTGAGCCAGTCCTCGAGCATCGTGTCGCCGACCTTCTTCATGTCGGTCATCAGCTGCGCCGGCGGGTCGATGATCGCCATGCCGTTCTTTTGCAGTTGCTCCTTGTACCAGCCGTTCTTCTCTTCCGACAGCTTCCAGCCGCGAACCTCGGCATCGGCGGCGGCCTTGAGCACCGCGGCCTGCGTCGCCTTGTCGAGCGCATCGAACGCCTTCTTGTTGACGATCACCGCGTTCTTCGGCAGCCAGGCCTGGGTGTCATACCACTTCTTGATGTGCTCGAAGGTCTTCGAGTCGTAGCCGGTCGAGCCGGACGACATGTATGCGTCGACCGTGCCGGTGGCGAGTGCCTGGGGCAGTTCCGCGGCCTGGATGGTCACCGGCTGGGCGCCGACCAACTCGGCGATCTTCGCGGTGGCCGGGCTGTACGCACGCCACTTCAGGCCCTTCATGTCGGCCGCGCTCTTCAGGTCGCGGTTGGTGTAGATGCCCTGCGGCGGCCACGGCACCGTATAGAGCAGCATCATCCCCTGCGCCGCCAGCTTCTTGTCCAGGAAGGGCTTCTGCGCCTTGTACAGTTTCATTGCTCCGGCGTAGCCGGTCGCGAGGAAGGGAATCCCGTCGGCCTCGTAGATCGGGTCCTCGTTGGCGAAGTTCACCAGCAGGACCTCGCCGATCTGGGCCTGGGCGCCCTGGACCGCACGCTTGATCTCGTTGGCCTTGAACAGAGACGCCCCCGGGTGGACGGTGATCTTGAGCTTCCCGCCGGACGCCTTGTCGATGTCGGCAGCGAATTGGGCGATGTTCTCGGTGTGGAAATTCGTGGCCGGGTAAGCTGCCGGCAGGTCCCACTTGGTCTGGGCGAATGCGGTGGTCGCGACCAGGGCGGCCAACGCGGCGGCAAGGCGTAGCGGTTTCATGTATCTCTCCGTTCGGTGTCTTATGGATGAAACGAGCGCAAGTTTAGTGGATCGGGGCCGTCGCTCGGGTCAGGCAGTGTCCCGTCCCTTGGAGACTGGTCCCGCCTGCCGGCGCGAATCGGATTATTGACCATTCGGGGGAACGATGCGAACAGGCGCTCACCGATGAGTTCTCGCCACAGACCGATGCCAGCCGGGCAGGTCCCGGCCGGGAGGCGTTCGCGCGGCGCAGGAGCCGCCATGGGGCTGCTGATGCTCGACACCAGCTTCCCGAGGCCGGTGGGAGACATCGGCAATCCCGACAGTTTCGATTTCCCGCTCGTCATCGAGCGGATTCCCGGCGCAAGCGTGCAGCGCGTGGTCCACGGGCGCGCGGAAGGCCTGCTCGAACCGTTCATCGAGGCGGGACATCGCCTGATCGAGCACGGCGCGGTGGCGATCGCCACGTCCTGCGGCTTTCTCGTGCTGCATCAGCGGGCGCTCTCGGCTGCGCTGCCGGTACCGGTGGCGAGTTCCAGCCTGCTGCAGGTGGCCTGGGCGGGCGCGCTGCTCGGCCCGGCGCGACGCTGTGCGGTGATGACCTTCGATGCGGACTCGCTCGGGCCGGAGCATCTGTTGGCGGCCGGCGCGCCGCTCGACACCCCGGTGGCCGGCATGCCACGGGGCGGCGCCCTGCAAAGCGCGATTCTGGCGGACGCGGCGCGCCTGGACGTCGAGGCGGTCCGGGCCGAGGTACTCGACGTGGCATGCTCGCTGGTGCGTGCCGATCCGCGGATCGGCGCGATCGTTCTCGAGTGCACCAACCTGCCGCCGTATGCCGCGGACCTGCGTCGGGCGCTCGCAATGCCCGTGTTCGACAGCAGCACGCTGCTCGAATGGTTGTGGCATGCCGCCGCCGCGAAGCCGCCAAGCCGCGGAAGTGCGCGACATGGGCCTGGAACGCGTCGTCCAAGTCTGGACGGCCGGGCTGGCGAATGAGTTTGCTGAAGTGATGAACGGGGATGCGTGCATGAGTCGCTGGGAGTTCTGGATCGATCGGGGCGGAACCTTCACGGACGTCGTCGCCCGCAGGCCCGACGGGGCGATCGCGACCACCAAACTGCTGTCCGAGAACCCCGAGCAGTACCCGGATGCCGCGGTCGAAGGCGTGCGCAGGCTGCTCGGGCTCGCACCTGGCGAACCGGTGTCTCCGCGCCTGGTCGACGTGGTCAAGATGGGCACGACGGTGGCGACCAACGCGCTGCTGGAACGCAAGGGAGAACCGCTGCTTCTGGCGGTGACGCGCGGGTTTCGCGACGCGCTGCGGATCGCATACCAGAACCGTCCGCGGCTGTTCGATCGCGAGATCGTGTTGCCGGAGTTGCTGTATCGCGACGTCGTGGAGATCGAGGAGCGGGTCGGCGTCGACGGCACGATCGTTGCGCCGTTCGACGAGGGCGCGGCGCGGCGGGTGCTGCGCGACGCCTTCGACCGCGGCGTGCGCGCGATTGCGATCGTGCTGATGCACGCGTACCGATACCCGGAGCACGAGCGGCGCCTCGCGGCGATCGCGCGCGAGATCGGCTTTCCGCAGGTCTCGGTGTCGCATGAGGTGTCTCCACTGATCCGCTTTGTCGCTCGGGGCGACACGACCGTGGTGGACGCCTACCTGTCGCCGGTGCTGCGGCGCTATGTCGAGCAGGTGGCCGACGCGATGCCCGGCGTGCGGCTGCAGTTCATGCAGTCCAACGGCGGGCTGACCGACGCGCGCGCGTTCCAGGGAAAGGACTCGATCCTGTCCGGCCCCGCGGGCGGGATCGTCGGCATGGCGCGCGTGAGCCAGGCGGCCGGATTCGAGAAGGTCATCGGATTCGACATGGGCGGCACGTCGACCGACGTGTCGCATTTTGCCGGCGAATTCGAGCGGGCCTTCGACACGCTCGTCGCGGGCGTGCGGCTGCGGGCGCCGATGCTGAGCATCCACACGGTCGCCGCAGGCGGCGGATCGATTCTGCACTTTGACGGGACGCGGATGCGGGTCGGCCCGGACTCGGCCGGCGCAAACCCGGGGCCTGCGTGCTATCGCAGGGGCGGCCCGCTGACGGTCACCGACGCCAATCTGCTGCTCGGCAAGATACAGCCGCAGTGGTTTCCGAAGGTCTTCGGTCCGGGCGCCGACGAGCCGCTGGACGCGCAGGTCGTGATGGACCGTTTCGCCGCGCTCGCGAAACGGATTTCCGAGGAGACCGGGCGCCCGATGACACCGGAGGATGCGGCTCAGGGGTTCATCGACATCGCCGTCGCGAACATGGCCAACGCGATCAAGAAGATCTCAGTGCAGCGCGGCTACGACATCACCGAGTACACGCTGACGACCTTCGGCGGTGCCGGCGGCCAGCACGCGTGCCTGGTCGCCGACGCGCTCGCCATGCCGCGGGTGCTGGCTCATCCGTTGGCCGGCGTGCTGTCCGCATACGGCATGGGCCTGGCTCAGCAGACCGCGATGCGCGAGCGCTCGATCGAGCGCCTGCTCGACGCGCCGGGCCTCGACGACGCGCGTTCGGTGATCTCCGAGCTTTCGGCGGCGGCGAGCGCCGACCTGAGCGCACAGGGCGAACCACCGGACGCGATCCGCCTGATGTGCAGCGTCATGCTGCGCTACGAAGGCACCGACACCGCATTGCCGGTGGCCTGGCCCGGGAGCGTGGAGCCGGTCGGGGTGCCTGGCGGCGGGACCCGGCACGCTCGGGGGGAATCGAAAGCCGAGCCGGCCGACGCGCACGATGAGTGGCCGCTGGGGCTCCTGCGCGCCGGCTTCGAGGCGGCGTACCGGCAGCGGTTCGCGTTCCTCCTGGAGGGCAGGGCGCTCGTGATCGATTCCGTCGTCGTCGAGGCGCTGGGGCGTGGCGGCGAGGACGTCTTTTCGGCGAGCCTGTCCGTGGCTCGCGCAGGCGCCGATGCGACGATCGGACAGACGAAGCTGTACACGCAGGGGCGATGGCAGGACGCGCCGCTGATCGAGCGCGAGCGCGTGGGCGTCGGCGATCGGATCGACGGCCCGGCGGTGGTGATCGAAGCCACCGCGACCACCGTCGTCGAGCCAGGCTGGCGCGCGCAGATGACGGAGCGGGGCGATCTCGTCCTGACGCGGTCCGTGCCAAGGGCCCGACGCGTCGCGGTGGGCACGGACGCCGACCCGGTGCTGCTCGAGATCTTCAACAATCTCTTCATGTCGATCGCCGAGCAGATGGGTTATCGCCTGCAGAACACCGCGCACTCGGTGAACATCAAGGAACGGCTGGATTTCTCCTGCGCGGTGTTCGACGCCGACGGGCAGCTGGTCGCCAACGCGCCGCATATGCCGGTGCACCTCGGCTCGATGGGCGCCAGCGTGCAGGCGGTGATCCGGGACAACGCCGGACTTCTCGCCCCTGGCGACGTCTACGTTCTGAACGATCCGTACGCAGGCGGAACGCACCTTCCCGACATCACGGTGATCACGCCGGTGTTCGACGAGCAAGGGCAACGCATTCTCTTCTACGTCGGCTCGCGCGGCCATCACGCGGACATCGGCGGAACCACGCCGGGTTCGATGCCGCCGGACAGCCGCGAGATCGACGACGAGGGAGTGCTGATCACGAATTTCAAGCTCGTGGAAAACGGGCACATGCGAGAGGCCGAGTTTCGAGCGTTGCTCGCGGGCGCGAAGCATCCGGCACGCAACATCGACCAGAACCTCGCCGACCTGCGCGCTCAGATCGCCGCCAACGAGAAGGGGCGCGAGGAGCTGCTGAAGATGGTCCGGCACTTCGGGCTGGACGTGGTCAGCGCGTATATGCGCCACGTGCAGGACAACGCCGAGGAGTCGGTGCGCAGGGTGATCGACGTGCTCTCGGACGGCGAATTCGAGTTGAAGCTGGACAACGGCGCCAGGCTGCGGCTCGCGATCCGGGTCGACCGCGCAACACGTTCGGCGAAGATCGACTTCACCGGGACCAGCGCGCAGCAGTCGAACAACTTCAATGCGCCACTGGCGGTGACGATGGCCGCGGTGCTCTACGTCTTCCGCACTCTGGTAGACGACGAGATCCCGATGAACGCGGGATGCCTGAAGCCGCTCGAGGTCGTCGTTCCGCCCGGCACGATGCTCAATCCGCGCCATCCGGCGGCGGTGGTCGCGGGCAACGTCGAGACGTCGCAGTGCATCACCAACTGCCTCTACGGCGCACTTGGCGTGATGGCCTGCGGGCAGCCGACGATGAACAACTTCACTTTCGGCAACGCGAGCCACCAGTACTACGAGACGGTGGCGGGCGGATCGGGCGCGGGAGGGCGCTTCGACGCCCAGGGACGACTGGTCGACGGATTCGACGGCACCTCGGTGGTCCAGACGCACATGACCAACTCGCGGCTGACCGATCCCGAGGTGCTCGAGCTGCGCTTCCCGGTCCGGCTGGAGAGCTACGAGATCCGCGCCGGCTCGGGTGGTCGGGGACGCTGGCATGGCGGCGACGGCGGGATCCGCCGGATCCGCTTCCTCGAGCCGATGACCGCGTCGATACTGTCCAACGGCCGTGTGCACCCGGCCTTCGGCGCCGCCGGCGGGTCGCCGGGTGCGCCGGGGACCAGCTGCGTGATCCGTAGCGACGGTCGTGTCGAGCGACTCGCCCACGCGGACAAGGCGGAACTCGCCGCAGGCGACCAGTTCGTGATCGAGACGCCTGGTGGCGGGGGCTTCGGCGCGGTGTAGGATCATTGATGGCGACTCGCCGAGCCCCTTTGCGCGCATCTTGCGCGCGGGCCCGGGCGCAGACGATGTAGCGATCGGAGGAGAAAAAGCAATGAAGCAAACGTTGACCCCTGCGGAAAGCGCGCTGCGCGATTCGGCCCTCGAGTACCACCGTGCGCCCACGCGCGGCAAGATCTCGGTCATGCCCACCAAACCCCTGTCCAATCAGCGTGACCTGTCGCTGGCGTATTCGCCGGGCGTGGCCTACGCGTGTCTTGCGATCGAGGAAACGCCGGCGCTCGCCGCGGAGTTCACCGCCCGCGGAAACCTGGTCGGCGTGGTCACCAACGGGACGGCGGTTCTGGGCCTGGGGGACATCGGACCGCTTGCCGGGAAACCGGTGATGGAAGGCAAAGGCTGCCTGTTCAAGAAGTTCGCCGGTATCGACGTGTTCGACATCGAGCTCGCCGAGAAGGATCCGGACAAGCTGGTCGAGATCATCGCCGCGCTGGAGCCGACGCTGGGCGGCATCAACCTCGAGGACATCAAGGCGCCCGAATGCTTCTATGTGGAGCGCAAACTGCGTGAGCGCCTCCACATTCCCGTATTTCACGACGACCAGCACGGTACCGCGATCATCTCCGCCTCGGCGCTGATCAACGGACTGGAACTGGTCGACAAGAAGATCGCCGACGTGCGCATCGCGGTGTCCGGCGCGGGCGCGGCGGCGATCGCCTGTCTCGACCTGATGGTCGCGCTCGGCGTGAAGCCCGAAAACGTGATGGTCTGCGATTCCAAGGGCGTGATCTACGAGGGGCGTCCCGGCAAGCTCGACGAGTCGAAGTTGCGCTACAGTCGGCGCACCGGCGCGCGAACGCTGGCCGACGCGGTGCGCGAAGCCGACGTGTTCCTCGGCTGCTCGGCGCCCGGCGTTCTCACGCAGGACATGGTCGCGACGATGGGCCGGCAGCCGATCATTCTCGCGCTGGCGAATCCGGAGCCCGAGATCCGACCGGAACTCGCGAAGGCGGTGCGCCCGGACTGCATCATCGCGACAGGCCGGTCCGACTACGCGAACCAGGTCAACAACGTCCTGTGTTTCCCGTACATCTTCCGCGGCGCCCTGGACAGCGGCGCGACGACGATTAACGAGGAGATGAAACTCGCCTGCGTGAAGGAGATCGCGGAGCTGGCCAAGGCGGAAATCAGCGACGAGGTCGCGGCCGCTTACGCAGGACAGGAACTGGCGTTCGGCCCCGAGTACCTGATCCCCAAGCCTTTCGACTCGCGACTGATCATGCGGATCGCCCCTGCGGTGGCGGAGGCCGCCGCGCGGTCAGGCGTCGCGGAGCGCCCGATCGAAGACATGGGCGCCTATCGCCAGTCGCTGCAGCGTTTCGTGACGCACACCGGAATGTTCATGCGTCCGGTGTTCGAGAGCGCCCGCGCGCGTCCGAAACGCGTCGCCTACGCCGAGGGCGAGGACGATCGGGTATTGCGGGCGGCGCAGGTGATGGTCGACGAAGGACTCGCGCGACCGATTCTGATCGGGCGCCCGGCGGTGATCGCGACGCGGATCGTGAAGGCAGGCCTGCGGATCGTCG
>JAHEDO010000261.1 GCA_024641185.1 Burkholderiaceae bacterium
GCGGCCTCTGGTACCAGGAATCCCAGCCGCGCCAGTCGTTGTACCAGGCGCGGCTGCGATAGTGGTCCGCCCAGTACGCGCCGAGAATGAAGGTGACGATCGGCAGCCCGATCGTCGGCCCGTAGCGGATGATCGGCACCGTCAGGCCCTGGTACGGGTACAGGATGTTGGCGCTGTAGACCCAGCCGCGCAGGTCCCCATACGCCAACACGTCGCACCAGCTGTAAGTCGAGATGCAGCCCAGTACCGTCAGGAACGTGGCGGGGGGCAGCTGGACGACGATCGGGTACTCGAGGGCCGGCCCGGCCCGCATGTTCACCCAGGTCGAGGTTTGCGCCTGCTGGGCACTCGCCGGCAGCGACGCCAGCAGACCGGCTGCGATCAGGATCGACATCAACGCACGGCGCGCGAGCATCATCGGCCTCCGATCACGGAAACACGATTCCATTATCCACTTGTGCGCATCGTCGGGCATCCGGGAACCCGGCCGCGGCGCGGGCGCGACTCGCCTACCGTACGGGCGCGACTCGGCCACCGCGGCGCCCGGGCGTCACCTCAGGTAGACCTGTCCCCCGGAGACGCGCACCTTGTCGCCGACCGACAGCGCGGGGCGGTGCTCGTAGTGCAGCTTGCGGGTCGTCTGGTCGTCCATCAGCACGACCACCTCGTATATCGTCCGCTGGCGCGCGCCGAGGTCGTCCTGCCCCGGAAGGGGCGTGGTGGCGCTGTGGCCGGTGAACGGGCGGGTGTAGCCGCTGCCGGAGCTGCTGACGCTCGACGGCTGCCGGCCGGTGACCCCGCCGCTGATGGTGCCCATCCACTGCGGCTCGCCGCGCAGGGCGGTGGGTCGGATCGCGGTGACCATTCCGCAGCTCGCACAGACGGATGCCGACGCGTCGCCGCCATTGGGCTCGCCCTTGTCGCCGGACTGCCCGAGCGCGATCTGCGTGTTCCATGACAGCGCGGCGAAGGCGATGGCCGCGATGACGAGTTTCATTTTGGGTTCTCCGGCAGTCGGGGCGATGCGCCGCCCCGACCTGTTGGCGCGTGAGCCGCAAGGGTAACGCGCACAATGGCGTCCGTGTTGGAATGGATACGATCGACGGCGGCCGGGAGCGGCCGCGAGGCGGCAGGGATGCTCCGCAGCTTCGCGGTGGCGCTCGCCATCGGCGTGCCCGCGGGAATGCTGTGCGCCTGGCTGCGCAGCCCGCTGCCATGGCTGATCGGTCCGCTTGTCGCCTGCGCGATCGCCAGCGGTGCCGGGTTGCCGCTGCGCGGGCCGCTGGTCGCGCGTCATGCCGGGCAGTGGGCGATCGGCGCGACGCTCGGTCTGTATTTCACCCCCGAGGTGGTCGGGCGGCTCGCGATGTACGCAGCGCCGATTCTCTCGGGCATCGCCTGGGCGATCATCGTCGGGCTCGGCTGCGCCTGGGCGCTGCGCCGCTTCGCCGACGCCGACCCGGCGACCGCGTTCTTCGCCGGCGCGGTCGGTGCCGCATCGGAGATGGCGCTGCAGGGCGAGCGAAACGGCGGCCGGGTGGAGACGATCGCGGCCGCGCACAGCCTGCGGATCATGATGGTCGTGATCATCTTGCCGTTCTCCTACCGATGGCTCGACATCCGGGGTTCCGACCTGTACCAGCCGTCGGCGGCGGTCGTGGTCCCGGCGGCACTGCTGCTGCTGGTCGCGGTGACGATCGCCGGCGCGATGCTGATGAAGGCGGCGCGCCTGCCCAACGCCTGGGTGATCGGTCCGCTGCTCGCGAGCGCGGCGCTCACCGCGAGCGGCCATGCGGGGACCGCGATGCCGGCCTGGGTCGTCAACAGCGGACAGGTGCTGATCGGCGTGTCGCTCGGTACGCGCTTCGCGCCCGGGTTCTTCCGGCGAGCGCCGCGAATCCTGTCGGTGGCCTTCGCATCGACGCTGGTCGCGATCGGCGCATCGGCGCTCTTCGGTCTGCTGCTGTCCCGCCTGAGCGGAATCTCGCCGGCCACGCTGGTGCTCGCGACGGCGCCCGGCGGCGTCGCGGAGATGAGCCTGACCGCGAAGGTGCTCAAGCTCGGCGTGCCGATCGTGACCGTCTTTCACGTGACGCGGATGGCTGCGCTGGTGCTGGTGCTGGGCAGCTTGTACCGCTGGCTCGCACAGCGCCGCGGCTGGCCGTGCGACCTGCAGCCGGCGGCGCGGCGAAACGGAGACGGCGACGACTGAGGAACCTGCACGCCCTAGAGGGGCTCGAAGACCCCCTTCTCCCGGTTCTTGCGCACGTTGTGCCAGGGGAAGACGACGGCGTTCATCGCGATCCAGGTGCCGTGGGGAAGCGAATTCGCGCAGCCCAGCGCGAAGCCCAGGTTGAACAGCGCGTCGGATCCCGCGACCTCGTAGGGAATCATCGCGCCGGTGACGACGATGGTCTTCTCGAGCGCGGCCTCGCCCAGCACGCGGGCAGTCTCCACCATCGTGTCGGTGCCGTGCACGACCACGATCCGCCGTTCGGCGCAGGCAGCGCAGGCGGCGAGCACCTCCCGGCGGTGCGCGTCGGTCATCTCCAGGCTGTCGACCATCATCGGCACGTCGATCGTGACCGAGCCGGCCATTCGGGCGCGCTCGACGATGTCGGGCAGGTGCGACTGCCCGAACGCCAGGCTGCCCGCGAGCGGGTCGTAGTGCTTGTCGAAGGTTCCGCCGGTCGCGATGATCCGCAATGGCATCGTTCTGGATCCTCAGGCGTCGAGCCAGTGGGCGTTCAGTGTACCGTCGCGCCAGTCGAAGGCGGCGCGGCGATGCGCCCCCGGATCCACCAGCAGCCAGTCGAGCCGATCGACGACGACGCGGATCAGCGCGAAGTCCTTCTCGCTGCGGTAGTTGGCGCGACTGTGCGGCGCGAGCCGCTGCCACGCGTCGGCGGCGAGCGCGTCGCCGTGATGGATCGTCGCGTCGCCCCACAGACGCAGCTGGGTGCGCGCGTCGCGCCGGTGCCCGACCAGGCAGACCCGCGGCATCGCCCGGATCTGGGCGATCTTTCCGGTGCCGACGTCGCTGTGGACGTCGACGCGGCGTTCGGCCGGAACGCAGGCGCGCAGCACGACGGTGCGCGCATCGGGCCCGGGATCCCGCGCAACGGTCACGCTCGCCAGCACCGGCCAGTGCAGATCGTCCCGGGGATCCGCGGCACCATGCTCCAGCGCGCTCCATGCCGCGGCTAGAATCTGCTGAAGTTCGTCCGAAAGGGGTTCGTGGCCGTGCATCGGGCCAGTGTAGCGAAGCGACCTCTCGAACGGACCGCCGTCGGCCATCCCCGCGCCGGCCGGCATTCATTCCGAACGGAGGAGCGATGGCGTCGAGACTCGATGGACAAGTGGCCTGGGTGACCGGCGGAGGCACCGGCATCGGCCTGGAGACCGCACGCGCGCTCGGCGCGCAGGGGGCGACGGTCGCGATCTCCGGGCGCCGGCAGGCCGAGCTCGACGCGGCGGTCGCCACGCTCGCGGGCGAGGGCATCCGGGCGAAGGCGATGCCGCTGGACGTGTCGGACGCCGCGGCAGTGGCTGCGGTCGGCGAGGCGCTGCTGGCGGAGTTCGGCCGCATCGACGCGCTGGTCTGCTCGGCGGGCACCAATGTCCCGAACCGGTTCTGGAAGACGCTCACGCCGGAGGCCTTCGCAAAGGTCACCGCGATCAACCTGAATGGTGTCGCGTTCTGCGTTTCCGCGGTGCTGCCCGCGATGCGCGCCGCCGGCAGCGGGACGATCGCGGTGGTGTCGTCCTGGGCCGGCTGGCGCTATCTCGGGTTCACCGGCGCGGCCTACGGCGCGACCAAGACCGGCCTGGCGCCGCTGGTCGAGACCATCAACGACCAGGAGGGCCGCAACGGCATCCGCGCGACGCTTGTCTGCCCGGGCGAGGTGGCCACGCCGATCCTTCGCACGCGTCCGGTGCCGCCGCCCGACGAGGACATCGCCCGCATGCTCGTGCCCCGCGACG